>JAFDDO010000112.1 GCA_019310825.1 Deltaproteobacteria bacterium
CTGTGTGTGACATAGACTATGACAATGGTATGGCAGGCGATGAGGGGAAGTGCCCCAAGAAACAGGCCCATCCATGCGGCGATTCCGAGCTGGGCTGGTGTACTGTGCTCCTGGCAGATCTGTTTGAACAGTCGAATCGGATGGAAAAAAGACATGTCCATAAATGACAGGGTGGCCTGGCCCTCAAGACGCCGGTGTGGCCATGGATTCAGTGCCCTGAGGATAAGGCGCGTATGGAGTACGGTCAGGCGAAGATTATCTTTCCACTGGTGGAAATGAGATATACGTTTTCCTTCGCCGGGATAATGCACCCGGACAGGTGTGGAAAGGATAGGGATACCGGCCCATGCAGCCCGGACTAGGACTTCGACCTCAAAATCATAACGCCGGGCCCGGACTGGAAGATAGAGCAAAAATTCCACTGGATAAAGGCGCAAACCGCTTTGAGTGTCCGGCAGGTCCAGACCGCACTCGAGTCTCACCCAAAAGTTTGAAAAGACGCGGCCAAAAAGGCTGGCCCCAGGGGCTGTATCACGGTTCATCAATCTGGTCCCGACTATAATAGCCGGCCGGTCCTGTGCGGTTGCAGTCTCCACCAATCGTGCCGCGTCCTCAGGGTCCAGTTGTCCATCAGCATCCACAGTAATAATGGTATCATAGCCCCATTGTGCGGCAAGCCCGGCCCCTGTAAGTATGGCCGCGCCTTTGCCCTGATTCTGAGGAAGACGGTGAAGCCTGCATGGGAGGTCTGTGATCAGGTCCGGTCCCCTGTCCGTGCTTCCGTCATCAACCACGAGCACCGGCCAGCCCGCATTCAAGGCCCTTTCCACCACGGAACGCAGCGTTGGGCCGTGGTTATAAACAGGAATGACCAGAAGGGTGTGAAGAAGGCGAGGGTTCATTTTGTGCGGGGTCTGCGAATCAACATGTCCCACATAGGGCCGACATGGCCCCGTTCATGCAGATACCTTATTCTTTTGTCCATAAATGGGCAGGGATAAATCCTATCCATACGTCCGGCCCATGCGGTCTTGATTTGGTGTTCCAGTTCCTCACGTCGAATTTTGGGAGAAAAATAAAAAATCGGTTCCAGGAGCGGTTGGCTTGCGTCCAGCATACCTTCCCTCAGGACCCTTTCGTAGATAGGGGTGCCGGGTAAGATACGAATACCTGTAAAGGCAAATACAACACATTCCTTCAGCCTTTCCAGATTGGCCAATCCCTCTTTGATTGTCCTATCATCTTCGTCAGGGCCTCCGAATATGATAAAGTGGGCACAGGAAATGCCGAGTGAGGCAGCCAGGTCGTTGGTGGTCACTACGTCTTCAAAAGTAAAGCCCTTGTTGAGGGAACCGAGTGTCTGGTCGGTCGCGGCATCAGTACCTATTTCCATGGCAACGAGTCCGGCTCGCTTAAAGAGTTTGAGCGCGTCTCTTGATACGTTCCGAGGTCTGAAAAAGGCGCACCATGGAGTAGTGTTTCCGGATCGGATCAATGCCTCTGCCACCTGAAGACAATGATCCTGCCCGTCATTGAAGACCGCATCAGTAATAAAGATATAACGGGCATCCATATCCTTGGTAATGCGCATCACGTCATCAGCCACTGCCTCTGGGTCTCGAAGTCGAAGACGATTTCCTTCAAGACCGGGATAGGAACAGTAGGCACACCGGTGCGGACACCCTCGCTTGGTCTGCACATTGAGCATGCCTCCCCAACCCAGGTAATAGTCTGCAATTGAAGATTCATATCGCACAGGTTGCCACGGTGCATCGGCTGGCTTGGCCCTGAAGATGCGCTCATGTGGTGGGGCACCCCTTTCCAGACAATCTGCAAGCCATGGAAGTATTATCTCTCCCTCCCCGACCACGCCGTAGTCTGCCTGAAAAAGTTCTATGATGGCCTCCGGCATGATGGAGAAAGCCGGCCCGCCCACCACTACAGGAGCGCTGCAAAGTCGGCGAATTAGGGCCATAGTCTTTTGGGCCTTGGGAATAAAATTGTCAGGTGCCGTGCTGTCAACTGTGTCGAGGTTGCGAATGGAGAGGGCAACCAGATCAGGTAGTGATGACGAAAGCCGGCGGGCCAGGGCATTAAGGCCCCCATGGGCCAGCAGATCGAACTGGTGTGGTTGGTGGCCTGCGGCCTCTAAGGCCCCTGCAAGATGGGCAATGCCTAATGGATAGACCGGGTAGGGGGTGATTACCTGGTTGTCGGCAACCAGGAGACAATCAAGCCCCACTGACTTCACCTTTGGCACGGATACGTTTGTGGCGATCAGGGGAAAGGTTTAAGGATTCATAGGTGCCGTCTGCCAGCTCTTTTCGGATTACTTGTTGGAAAAGACGGGCCATACGCAGGGACTTCGACATATCCTGGAAGAAAGCCTGCCAAGCATAGTGATACATTTGCTGAAGCTTATCCGGGGTCATGTGTTTGGGCCGGAAGCAGACCTCGGCCGTGGTATAGCGCTTCCAGTCGCGGTGGAGGATTCGATCATTCTGCTCGAACAGTGCAGTGATCGGAGTATGGGGAAAAGGGGTAAGGATGGTGAATTCCGCCATATCTACATCGATCTCCAGGAGAAAGTCCACCAGGCGTTTAATATAGTCTTCGTTTTGGTTATCCGTACCTAGCAGGACTGCCGCCTCCACGCCAATGCCGTGATCCTTCAGTCGCCGGACGCGGTTACGAATTACTTCCGAGGTGTCAAAGACGGCCTGGTACACGTACCAGCAGCCCGCCTCTGCCGCTTTAGCGATGACATCTTCCTCGTCCAGAATGGGATGGCTGATCCATTTTTTCTTTAAAGGCTTCAAGGCGGCAAAGAGATCCAAGACCCATTTCCTATCCTGTGCCAGAGAGTTGTCCACCAGGAATAACCGATTGTTGTCAATATCATTGATTTCTCTGACTACTTTATCAATGGGGCGAGGCCGGAATTTTCTGCCTCCGAGATATGCTGTGGAACATGGAAAACAGTTAAATCTGCATCCTCTGGACGCGTGAATCAGATCCACCATCCGTACACCACGATAAGTATAACGCTCCTGGTTGAGAATTTCCCGCCTGGCCGAACCTATGCTTTCAATTGGAGGATGGTTGAGGAAATAATCATAGACCGGTTTTAGACATCCCTTTTTCCAGTCGGCAAGGACTTTGGCAAGACGTCCATCTTCAACTTCTCCTAGAAAAAGACTGTCTACATGTTCAGCAACTTCTTCAGCATGAAGCATGGCGCCAATACCGCCCGCAATAACCCTAATACCTTTTTCCCGATACTTGGCAGCAAGCTTAAATCCTCTGGGCAGTTGGCAGGTCAGCATCATGGACAAAAGCACCAGATCTGTCCCGGCCTCCAGGTCCAGTGTATCCACATTTTCATCTATAAAACAAATATTATACTCTTCCGGTATGGATGCAGCCAAGCATACCGGCCCATGTGGGGGCAGATGAAACTCCGTCTGCTCCGGCAATTTAGGCCAACGTGGATAGATAAGGGTTAGATGCGGCATATTCAGCTTACAATATGGAATTCCGGGAATTTTCAGGAGTCATGGCAAAATGTCTCTTGCCTCAGGATAAGTAGTATCCAGTGACCTCATGATATAATATCCATAATCACTAATCCAGAAATATTCAGCATGCTTCACAAAAATCCATTATAATCAGAAAAAATGAATACCACACAAATAAATATTAAAAAAAATCAATCTATTACTATTACTATTGATTCAGTGGCTTATGGTGGGAAGGGGATCGCCCGACTTGATAATTTTGTAATTTTTGTCAGAGATGCTCTTCCCGGTCAGCATCTTAAGGTAAAAATTATTAAAAAAAAGCCTTCATTTGCTGAGGCGATTATTGAAGAAATTATTACTCAAAGTCCTGATTATATAGATCCCAAATGTATATATTTTAATGATTGCGGTGGTTGTACTTTTCAAAATCTACGATATTTAGCACAGTTAAAAATAAAAAAACAGCAAATTGAAGATGTTTATACACATTTAACAAAGTTGACACCCGTAAAGATTTTGGAACCTTTAGCATCACCTGAAATTTGGGGCTACAGAAATAAAATGGAATTTTCCGCCGGAGATAACCGATGGTTAATGAAAGAGAATGATCCTGAAACGCCAAAAGATTTTGCAATTGGTCTGCATGCCCCCAGGCGATTTGATAAAATTTTAGATGTTAAAGAATGCTTTTTACAAAATGATATTCGAAATAAAATATTTACGGACATCCGTAAATGGATGCATGAAAATAAAATCACTTTGGATAATCCAAGACATCACACAGGATTTCTTCGCAATATTATGATCCGCGAAGGAGCTCATACCAATGAGATAATGATCAATTTCATTACTCGAGAGAATGGGAAAGTAATATTAAAACCTTTGATTGATGATATGATTGCACATTATCCTGAAATTACTTCCGTCGTAAATAATGTTACAAAATCAAAGGGTCAAACTTCCCAGGGCGGCAAAGAATTTCTACTTTACGGCAATTCCGTTATTCACGATACAATCGGCGGTATTCAGTATGAAATTTCTGCCAATGCATTTTTCCAAACAAATACAAAAGGTGCGGAACAATTGTATGGGGTTGTCAGAGATTTTGCCAAAGAAACGAATAAACCGGTTATTTGGGACTTTTATTCAGGAATCGGGTCAATTGCCTTGTTCCTGGCAGATGTTGCAAAAAAGGTTTATGGTTTTGAAGTTTGTTCTGCAGCAGTAAAAAATGCTAATGAAAATACACAAAAAAATAACATTAATAATTGCGAATTTTTTGAAGCAAATTTAGATAAATTTCTTCAAACGAATCAGGAATTGATTCAATCCTTACTGCCTCCTGACATTGTTGTGGTTGATCCGCCAAGAGCTGGAATCCATCCGAAATTTCTCAAGCAGATGGTGAATCAGGGCGCTCCAAAGATTATTTATGTTTCCTGTAATCCATCCACTCAAGCCCGAGATATTGAACAGCTCGTGGAACATGGTTACAAAGTGGAAAAAATTCAGCCAGTGGATATGTTTCCCCACACCTGGCATATTGAATCCGTGGCATTACTGACGAAATGGTGACTACTCACGTAGTCAGGCTGAAGCTATTTAGACTGAAGGCCGAAGGGGCCGGAAGAACGCGATTGCGGCGCTTTGCCGGAGAAACAGTAGGTTCTTGTGCCAAGCATGGCTTCAAAATTCGCAGTGTCCCCGTTTTTTCCTAACAGTCTTCAGTCGTTAGCCTATCCACCTGAGTAGTTACACGAAATGAAAATTAGTTCACAACATGAAAACCGTTCACGGGATTACAGCGCCCGTTTTACCGCAACCCACCGAACTGTAAGCGTTTACAGGGTGCTGCAGATGCGAGGCGTACGGGTACGCAGACGTACTTCCTGTACTTCAAGTGCCCGACAACAAAGCAGATGCGGTGCCCTGTGAACGCTTACACAACATGAAACCTTGCTACAGGTCCTGCTCCCTCTTCAAAAGAAGGCGGTATGTCCAGTTGGCCTGACACCATAGCAGAGATTTCCGGCTGACAGGACAACCACCGAAGGGCCTCCTGTCTTGCTTCCTCAAAGGGATTATCCTTGGCAAAGATTGAGTAGACAGGACCTGTCAGCCCGAAATGGCTTGCGGCCTCTGCAAGCGCAATATTTGGCAGGGTGTAACTGAAGATGGTAGGGCTTGCCAGTTCCGGGCCTTGGCTCAGTGTTTCGCAGAAGGCAAGGTCTGTGATTAATGATCCCCACCTGGTCGCGGCAACAAGACCTACTATCTTGGCGGTATGCAGTTTGTTGGTCTGCTTATCCAAAAGATCGGAATCGCGAAGAGCACGTCCGACCTCTATCACAGCCATGCGGCTTAGCAGGTCCATACGCCCCCACCTGCGGGGGGCATTTCCTATAATAGCCAAAATCTCTCTGTTCAAAGGTTCAGAGTTCACCGTTCAGGGTTACCTCTCTGTAAGGGTTCGACGGTTCAGGGTTCAGAGGTCATAAGCGCTAAGTTGTTTTGTAAACGTTCAAAGGTTGCATTTAAAGATGAACGTCGAACATCGAACATCGAACGTCCAACATCGAATGAAAAACGAATATCCAATACCGAACATTCAACGGTTATTTCTGTTTCTTTTCAGCCAGTTTGATACTCGCTATGTTAGCCATTTAGGTTGAAGGCCGAAGGCTGAAGTATACTTATATCCAGCCTCCTGCAATAATTAGCAGCCTTTCTTCAAGGCAATAAGTCTGTTTCTTCATCTTTTCCTATTCAACATTTGATGATTATTTTTTTCAGTAAGCCTTTGAACAGGTGATCGGATTATTCATGCTGCTCATTTTCCAAGGCCTTTCTTAGACCTGATAATATATCGGGCAGTTGCTCAGACATAATTTGTGAAAAATTATATGCTATTATATGCTTACCATCTATGCCCATGGCCAGACCATAGACATTGTGGTATTTGTCCTCCCTTGTCCCTGCTATTGTCCCTTTCCACAAGACCTCATTCGTGTTTATGGAACGTAGCCGCAGGTCCACTTCTAATTTCATGTTATATGACACATAAGGAAGGCATAATATGCGGGTAACCCAGGCATATATTCCTGAACCGTAGTAGTAGCCTGTTTCTTCAACAAGGCTGCGACGCAACACTCCCTCCAAACGATAATCTATATGTTTGTATGGATCTTCAGGCAGGAAGACTACCGTCCGGCACAGGCTGGACTGACCTATTGTATCGGCTATTGCCTGAGCAACGTTAAAATTGAAGGGCCTGGAGTTGAATGGAGAAAATGCCGTATAGATCTCAGGTATATCGGAGCTGATTTCGATCCACAAAATGCCCGGTATGAAACCCATCCATTTCTTGTTGTCACTCCCACGGGTCTGGGGTCTGAGGTCCACAAAATTGTCAATTCCCAGAACGATCTGCAAAGGGGCCTTGGCAGTATCTGCA
>JAFDDO010000113.1 GCA_019310825.1 Deltaproteobacteria bacterium
GCCCTCGGAACAGGTCTCCTGGCTCTCGTTCATCCTACTTGCCGCGCCTTACCATCCATTGGCTTTTGGCCGTTCAATCCACAAAAAATCCCCGGACCTAACAAGCAGGCCCGGGGATACCGTTTTCAATCCTCGGTTATCTGTCGCTCTATCCCCGGTCCGCGAGGGGCAGAGTTTCTACGCTTTGACGAGCAGGTCTTCCGGCTTCCGGATCATTCTACTTGCCGCGCCTTCCCATCCTTGTCGGACAGTGGCATCATTACGGCTTTCGTACCCGGTTACGGCGGCGGGTCCGCGACGGATTTTCACCGTCTTCCCTATTAGGGCCCGAGGGGCCCCATTCATCAAATGTAAATAACATATAACACTGATGGGTCGGAAATCAAGCGCTTTACCGAGTGTCTGGATATTTTATATCTGGACAGTCTAAAGTTCCTTTAACAGTTTGGAATTATAAAAAATGGAAAACTGACTGCGTCATTCCGGTGAAAGCCGGAATCCAGTGTTTTTTCAATACGTTCCGCGATCTGAATGCCGGATCAAGTCCGGTATGACGAGAGAATTTTGGTCTTTCAGGACAGATAAGCGCGAATTTTGTGGCGCGACGCGGATAGGCTTTTGCCCTCGTCAGACCTCACGAATCAACGGTTAAGATTTTCGGTGAACCCCTGAACCTTTGAACTCTGAACCCGTGACCGGTTATGAAAAAATTTACTTGTTTTTTGATCCGGCATCTTCAACGTACCTCATTCGATTCAACACTATCTTCGATGCGAGCCTGATTGCTGCCTCAAGGCTGGCGCAATCCGCTTTTCCTGTACCGGCCAAGTCATATGCGGTCCCGTGGTCCACTGAAGTCCTGATTATTGGAAGACCCAAGGTAAGGTTGACCCCGTCCCTGAAATGAATAAGCTTAAAGGGGATCAGCCCCTGGTCATGGTACTGGCAGACTACAGCGTCGAATTTTCCATTGATAGCCTGATAAAATACCGTGTCAGGGGGATAGGGTCCGCTGGCCATGATGCCTTTTCCTTTGGCCATTTTTATAGCGGGTGTTATGACCTGCTCCTCCTCATGACCAAACATCCCGGACTCGCCTCCGTGCGGATTCAGACCGGCTACGGCAATCTTTGGTTTTTTTAGACCAAATTCATTTTTTAATGAAAAATCAGTAAGGGAAATTATTTCAAAAATTTTTTCCGTGCTGATGCTGTCTGCCACCTCCCTCAAGGGGCAGTGTATGGTCACAAGGGTTACCCGGAGCTTATCACCTGCCAACATCATGGCATATCTTTTCGTGTTGGTCCTGTCAGCCAGGATCTCAGTATGCCCCGGGTAGTCGATGCCGGCGAGCTTAAGGCCCACCTTGCTGATAGGAGCAGTCACAAGGCCGGAGAGCCTCTTCCCCTGGCAGAGTTTAATGCCCTCGGTGATATACTCAAAAGAGGCCTTTCCGGTAGCGGAGTTCGGCTTACCCCAAGGTACATCCTCAATGTTAAGGCCAGTCCGGGTAATTACATATATGGCACTGTTGGAAAATGGATCGCCTGGCATCCAGGACTTAATGGAAATGTTGATATCAAGTGCCTTTGATGCCCTTTTAAGTATATTCATGTCCCCTATGACGACTGCCGGAGGGATCATTAACCACTTAGGGTTGGCAGCAAATGCCTTTATAATGATTTCAGGACCGATTCCTGCCGGACAGCCCATGGTGATTCCTAGTGGAGTTGGTGATTGTAATATGCGAGTATGTGCATTCATCTGCGATTTTATTCCGGATTCAGTGAAAAATTCTCTTTTGCAAGGTCATTGGTAGAACCTGTCTCTGATATCCAGGTAATTTCCCGGATATCAGGCACTTTTTTGGCCTTTTTCCTCCAGAACAACCTCGTCTCTTCCTGCAATTTCATTCAAAAAGACATTTACGTGTTCATCGGCTGAAGTCTGTAGAGAAAGACCCACAAAATCAGGCTTGATAGGAAGCTCCCGTCTCCCCCTGTCCACGAGGACAGCAAGCTGGATCTTCTGAGGTCTTCCCAAGTCAATCAAGGCGTCCAGAGCGGCCCTGATAGTACGTCCCGTATAAAGGACGTCGTCCACAAGTATTATGTTTTTGTTGTCAATAGGGAATGAAATATCAGTCTTTCTGACTATTGGATGCTGGCTAAGGGTACTCCAGTCATCTCGATAGAGAGTAATATCCAGAATCCCGGTTAAGACCATAGTCCCCTCTATGGCAGCGATTCGCTGCTGCACACGTTCGGATAACGGCACTCCGCCTGTCCTGATACCAATGAGGGCAAGATTCTCTATTCCCTTATTCCGTTCTATGATTTCGTGGGCCATTCTTGTAAGGGCCCGGTCTATCTCCTTTGAGCCAAGCACAATTTTGCTGGTATTTTTCACTATTTCCTCCAAATTGGTCAAGGACCCTTAAAGGACTAAGTCCTTTACGGGTCCTAAACGGCAACTCTGCCGATGTCCTCGATTCTTTATCTGTTACCTTGTCGCTGATTTGAAGCTCAAATATGTTACGTTATAACCGACGGCATATCTCTGCCAGTGCGGTCCTTAATCTGGGCAATATTATCCGCAATGGCAATAAGATCTGAAAGGGCTTCCTGGGTATCCTGATCTTGTCTTTCAGTATCAATCTCGTATTTTTCCAGGTAAACCCTGAGTGTGGCACCTTCTGTCCCGGTGCCGGACAGACGAAACACTATTCGTGAAGCTCCTCTGAAGATGATCCTTATTCCCTGACCGGTGCTCAAGCTTCCATCTACTGGGTCCGTATAGCTGAAGTCATCGGCGATCTCAACCTCATAGTTTCCAAAACATTTTTCCAACAAGCCGGGAAGACTCTCTCTCAAATGACTCATAAGACCATTTGCAGAATCAAGCTCAAGCCCTTCATAATCGTGACGGGAGTAAAAGTTTCTACCGAACTTCCTCCAGTGGTCCCGTACAATCTTTTCAACCGGCTCCTTCTTTGCAGCCAAAAGGTTAAGCCAGAAAAGCACTGCCCAAAGCCCATCCTTTTCCCTCATGTGATCCGAGCCTGTACCAAAACTCTCTTCACCGCAAAGCGTTACCTTGCCTGTATCGAGTAAATTGCCAAAGAATTTCCATCCTGTAGGTGTCTCATAGCATTGGATTCCCAGGGCTTCAGCAACCCTGTCTGCTGCCACACTCGTAGGCATGGACCTGGCGATGCCCGATAGTCTCCCGGAGTAACCAGGGACAAGATCGGCATTGGCCGCAAGGACAGCCAGACTATCACTTGGCGTTACAAAAAAGCGCCTTCCCAGAATCATATTGCGATCCCCGTCCCCATCGGAGGCAGCTCCGAAATCAGGAGCATTCTCCGAGTTCATTATCTCGACGAGTTCTCGTGCATGTTTGAGATTGGGATCCGGGTGAATTCCGCCAAAGTCAGATAGAGGATCACCATTAATCACCGTCCCCTGGGGTGCACCGAGACGTCCTTCAAAAATAGCTCTGGCATAGGGACCAGTGACAGCATTCATGCCATCGTATACCATACTAAATTTACCGGAGCTAAAGAGTTCTTTCATCCGGTCAAAGTCAAAAAGCCGTTCCATGAGTACCGCATAATCAGCAACAGAGTCAAAGATCTCAACAACCATGTCTCCTATGAGGTTCTCACCCAATTGTTCCAGGTCCATATCAGGGGCATCAAAAAAACGGTAAGTGTCGATTTCAAGACTACGTTTGTAGAAGGATTCAGTAACGTGCTCAGGGGAGGGCCCCCCGTTTTCGACGTTATACTTTACTCCAAAATCTCCATTAGGGCCTCCTGGATTGTGGCTTGCAGAAAGGATGATGCCCCCCAGCAAATTGTGCTTTCTGATTACACAGGAGGCTGCCGGCGTAGACAGGATGCCTCCCAATCCTACCATGGTACGACCTATCCCGTTGGCAGCAGCCATCTTGATAATGATCTGAAGGGCCTCTTTGTTGTGGAAGCGGCCATCTCCTCCAAGGACGATAGTCTTACCCTTTATTTCACCTATGACATCAAATATAGACTGTATAAAATTCTCCAGATAATGGGGTTGCTGAAACGTAGTTACCTTTTTCCGAAGGCCTGAGGTGCCGGGCCGCTGGTCTTTAAAAGGTCTTGTGGATATTTTTTTAATACTCATAACCTGAAAGTTCCTCTATCTTCTATATTTTCTGATGATTTTTTTATCTTCAAACCTGTTTAGTCCCGGTTCGTCAGGTTTGGGATGGATCTGACAGCTACCGGTAAGGCCATCAAATCATACAAAAAATAGTTGCGCAAAATACACAAAATTTTGCATTGTGCTAATAAAGCTATTAATGATAAACTACATTTAATAAAAATATGCCATATAAGGTCTTTTGCACAAAATAAATCCTCTCCTACCAGTAGTAGGGAGAATAATTGTATGGACTTGATGTTGTCGATAAATTATAAGCTCATAGTATAGGATTTTTTTAGACACGGATTACACGGATGGTCACGGAATTAGGTTTATATTTATGAAATAAAGGCGCTGTAATCAGTTAAATACGTGTCAGAGATTTTTTTAAATTCGTCCGAAGGGCGCTAAGTTCATAATATAAGTTTGGGTGAATTTAGAATAAAAAATTAAGGGAG
The DNA here is from genome assembly GCA_019310825.1 of Deltaproteobacteria bacterium. Lineage (GTDB taxonomy): Bacteria > Desulfobacterota > Dissulfuribacteria > Dissulfuribacterales > UBA3076 > UBA3076. The sequence goes on from JAFDDO010000113.1 coordinate 4,649, forward strand.
AACCAAAATGGACCCTCAAAATTTAAATGCTGCGGAACTACGCAAGCTTATACCTTCCGGTTCGCAATGGCGATCGGGAGTAGCACTGGTTGGGGCACTGTTGCTGGTAGTCATTCTTTGGAACCTATGGTTCACAGTCGAACCGGAAGAGGTTGGGGTGGTCTTTCGCTTTGGCCGCTATGTACGGGAAGCACCTCCTGGTCTTAACTTCAAATTGCCTGACCCTGTGGAAAGTGTCATCAAAGTACCGGTGCAGCGCCAGCTTAAGGAGGAATTCGGTTATCGCACTCAACAGGCGGGTGTCCAGGCACGCTATACCTCAAACAACTTCCAAAATGAATCCCTGATGCTTACCGGCGACCTGAACGTTGGTGTGGTGGAGTGGTCTTCCCAGTACCGTATACGTGATCCTTACAAGTATCTGGTCAAGGTCAGAGATCTGAGGATCACCTTTCGAGACATGAACGAGGCAATTATGAGAGAGGTCGTAGGAGACAGGACAGTGAATGATCTCCTTACCATAGGAAGACAGCAAGTAGCCGATGAAGTAAAGTTACGCCTTCAGGCACTGTGTGACCAGTATGAGACGGGAATCACGGTAGACCAGGTCGTCCTCCAGAATGTTAACCCGCCTGATCAGGTAAAACCGTCCTTTAACGAAGTAAACCAGGCTCAGCAGGAGCGGGAGAAAATGATCAACCAGGCAAAGTCACAATATAACCGTGTGATTCCAAAGGCCAGGGGACAGGCGCTTCAGGCCCTACAGCAAGCCGAAGGATATGCTAAGGACCGAATAAATCGCGCTAAGGGAGATGCCAAATTCTTCGAGTTGATTCTGCAGGCTTACAAGAGGGCGCCGAAGGTTACTAAGAGGAGGATATATCTTGAAACAATCGACACTATATATCCGGAGATCAAACACAAGGTAATTGTTGATAATGAGGTGAAAGGCATACTTCCTTTTCTTTCGCTGGGCAGTGAGGTAAAGCCATGAAATATATATCTACTTTCGCAATTATAGTCATAATTATAGCCGTGTCGGTGGTGGGAGGTGTGTTTTTTATAGTGGATGAGACCCAACAGGCGATTGTGACTCAGTTCGGAAAGCCTGTGGGAACACCCATAACAACGCCTGGCCTGCATATGAAGCTGCCCTTTATTCAAAACATTAACTATTTTGACAAACGTTTTCTGGCCTGGGACGGTGACCCGAATCAGATTCCGACAAAGGACAAGAGGTTCATCTGGGTGGATACTTACGCACGTTGGCATATAACTGATTCACTTCTTTTTTTCCAGCGACTAAGAGATGAGCGCGGAGCCTATTCCAGATTGGACGACATCCTGGACGGTGAGACACGAAATGCCATAGCAAAGCACGTACTTATAGAACTGGTAAGAAGCACAAATCCGGGTGATAACGAGACCAAAGAAGATATGGGATCATTAAAGCCCATTAAATTCGGCAGAGAAAAGCTCGAGCAGGAGGTATTGAGAGCCGCATCTCCCCGTGTTACGGATCTCGGGATAGAGATACTGGATTTCAAATTCAAACGAATCAACTATGTTGAAGAGGTGAGGAGAGAAGTCTATGCCAGGATGATCTCCGAGAGAAAGCGCATTGCCGAACAATATCGTTCCGAAGGCGCTGGAGAATCCGCAAGAATTTCCGGAGAAAAGGATCGCGAACTCAAAACCATTACATCTGAGGCCTATCGAAAGACTCAGGAAATCAGGGGTAAAGCCAATTCAAAAGCAGCGGACATCTACGCAACCGCCTATAACAAGGACCCTGAATTCTACCGGTTTACCAGGACCATGGAAAGCTTCACCAAAATTATGGATGAAAATACGACACTGGTAATGTCTACAGATGGAGACTTGTTTAAGTATCTTAAAGGGGTCAAGTAGTTGATTTTTTGACATTCAAGTTTATGTTCGCTCTAATGAACATAACGTCCTTCGGGCGAGCTTAAAAAAACTCTGACACGGATTACACGGATGGCCACGGATTAGGTGGCATAATCAGTGAAATCCGTGTCTAAAAAGGAAATTCCTATAACATTAGATCACACTAGAATCAAAATAGAATCATATGCGCGTTTTGGGAAGGATGTTTTGCGTCATGAAAAATGGTTCATCCGACTAAAGCGTACCTGGTCTCATGAAGTCCTAAGATTTTGAGCTTGAAGAATTCCATGTCTCTGTATCCATAAGCCTGTCGCTTCATTGTCTTGATCTTGTTG
>JAFDDO010000009.1 GCA_019310825.1 Deltaproteobacteria bacterium
CCTTTCAATTTGGCTGCTTCGTAAATCAACTTTTGGTCAGCATCTATTAATTCAACAGGATATTGTTTGAGTTGGATATATTAACGGTTGTTCGGTTTTGGGCTTATCGGGTAGAATTTTGGGACACAGTATCTCAATAAATATATGGCAATGACACAGCCCCATCCATATTTACGTCTACAGCAAATATAAATGTATATGTTGCGGTCATCAACTTGGACCTCACTATCCAGCAAGAGGAATATCAAGGAGCAGAGATCAAGGACTGGAGCAAGGATAAGTGAGGTCCGGTTACGATATATAGTTTACTTAGTCGTGGAAATCTGTCTTTTCTGTCAATTCGGTTAGACCACTTCGACATTCCTGGTAAAATTTCGAATTCTCAACTCATCTAGTGATGGTTCCTTTGGCGGTCTGACCGGATACTCAGTGTTAGCTTTCAATGTCAAAATCAGATCCTGACCGTGGTGCACAACCGAGGCCACTGAGGCATCGATCATCCACTCGTCCTTGTTGGCCATGGAGAAATCGCCTTTATATGCCATTTTACACCTCCTTTGTTTTAATATAAGCATTTAATGACTATTCCGCATGAATGTATGTTCCTTTGTCGGTAGCCCCGGCCCGTTCCTCGTGAGACATCTTCGCTAATAGCAAAAAGGCCGATGTAAAGGCCTTGGTCAGTGCGTACCTACCGACCAATTACAAGCCAGCTTGGCGAATCCATACTTATGTTCTCTCGAAATGTCTTCAAGACAAGCCTCTGCGTCAAGTGGACCGAAATCTACTGTAATCAATCCAGTGTCGATTCGCCAAAAACAGAGTTCCGGTGGCGTCAGATATTCCTTCCACGTACGTTCTATCTATAATAAAGACTGCTATGGGTCTGACGCCAGAGGTAACCTGACGCAAATATGTGGGGCGGCCAACTTTGCAAAAAACAAATTTTATGCGGAGTACTGCATGCGGGGAGGCTTGTCTGCCATGCGGGAAGTAGATTTCCTGGTGAAATTACCGGAGAGTAGCAACCGGTATCGCCCCTCCAGGAATAGCTTTAATCACAAAATTGATTTTTTAAACTCATCGATCCCAATTCTCTCAATAAAGTGGGAGGTCCGTTCCCTTTTTTTGCCATTAGCAGCATAATATTCCAGGCAGCGTTTGGTTAAGTTAAGGACTTCTTCCTTTTCGATATCTTCAGCAATTATATCTCCAATTCTAGGACGTCTCCCTGAATTCCCTCCAAAAATTACCTTCCACCCTTTTTTCTTGCCTAAAATACCGATATCTCTTACAAAACTTTCACCACAACAGAAAGGACAACCTGAAATTCCGATTTTTACTTTTGCTGGCATCTCCATGCCTGAGAAAAATTGCTCGATTTCAACACCAAGCCCCAGGGAATCCTGAACGCCATATTTGCAAACGGCATTGCCGGGACAAGCCTGAACATAGTGAAGACATAGCTCGGTAGCTTTGCCTACATCCATTTTTAGGTCTTGCCAAATATCATTGACGACTTCCCCTTTCATACCTACCAAGGCCAAACGATGACCAGAAGTAATTTTAATTATAGGAATATTATATTTCTCCACAACATTAACGATTTCTTTAATATTTTCCAGTTTCAACAACCCTCCAGGTATTCTTGGAACGATTGCGTATGTCTCTTTATCTCGCTGTAAAATTGCACCTTTTGGCTTTTCTTTTTCTGTCATATCGTCCTCCGTATTTAATGAAAATGGTCAAATCGTATATCGGGACACACGCCAAGTTCACAGGTAAATTTGGAGCTTAGCGTAGTTGTTGGTCCGAGTTGACTCATTCGATACTCATTGAGCTTTCCCTTTGGGGCAGCGTCAATTTAAGCTGAGAAGGCACACAAAACAAACGACACTGTTCCTAAGCCTTGTTTGCTATTGGCGAAGTTCACAAAGATAGATTTCTATTGAGTAAATCTGGAAAGTCAATCCACTACTTTGACTGGTTTAGGCAGATGCCTTCATCAAAATCGATACCCCCAGCCTTGCGAAGCCTCGCGCCAGGGTTACGATTGCGTACACCCCTATTTGACTAATTTCATGCTTTTGATGACGTAGACATAACTTTTTCCCCAGCGGGCCGGTTTCTTTTCAAAATCGATGACCACCTTCTGCCCATCCTTGGGTATCCATCCGGGCGGAGAGGTTTTCGTGCCGCGAGTCCTTTCAAATTTTATTGTTTTGTTCACTGCCGGGACGGATACCTGGAACGATCTCCTGCCGGCTTTCTCGATCATCCCTGTTGCCGGACTTTGCAAGACCTTGCGATTTGGATCAACCTTGACGAGAGTGATTTTCTTCACTGCCAGTAGCGAGGAAAGGCCGTCGCGGCTGACCTTTTCATAATAATCTGCGGTGATTTTATCGCCCACTTCACACCGATAATTCGCTGGTTCGTATTTGGTTTCCCGACCGGTGTTGAGCTTGATTTCGATTCCAGAGGAATCTTTGAGGATGATGTGGCCATAACCTTGATTGCTAATAACACCGGTGACGGTCGAGCCCGGGTTTGAAAAGGCTGCCGCCGGCAGCAGAAGAAACATGAATAAAGATATGACCAGGATTTGAGCGGAGGAAACAAGCAGGTTTGTCTTTCTCTGTAGACACATGACATCCTCTCCTTTCGGCTGAAGTGATTATCATCTAAGTGGAGCAATTACCTGTTAGCCATTAGGGTTTAGCTTTGAAAAATATTCCCTTTTTGGGATACTGCGTTCATGCTGTACAATTACTTCCTTAGCAGAGCAATCTGCCGATGACAAGGGCAAATCCTCCCACGGTCATCGGAACCGTCGCATTTCCCTCATTATACGAAATTCGAAACTCGGCTCACTCCACCCGCTCGATGATCACCTTCAGGGTCACCGGCTCGTTCGGCATATCGCGGCCGTCGCGGGGAACCTGGGAAATGGCGTCGGCCACATCCTGCCCCACTACCACCTTGCCGAACACTGCGTGCTTGCCGTCCAACCACGGCGTGGCCTTGATCGTGATGAAGAACTGGCTGCCGCCCGTGTTGGGGCCGGCGTTGGCCATCGACAAAACGCCGGGGCCGTCGTGCTTCAGGGCAAGGTGAAACTCGTCGGCGATTTCGTAGCCCGGTCCCCCGGTGCCCGTGCCCTTCGGACAACCGCCCTGGATCATAAAATCCGGGATGACCCGGTGAAAGATCTGCTCGTCGTAAAAGGGCTTGCCGGTTTTCTTGCCGGTGACTAGGTCGACGAAGTTCTCTACGGTCTGCGGCGCATTTTCGTCTTCCAGCTTGATCAGAATGTCGCCTTTGGACGTCTCGAATTTGGCGTAAAGTCCAGGAGCCTGTGCCATGCTGTTCTCCTTTTAGTTGCGGTCGTTAGTGTCCACGGTCTTGATCGTGACCTTGTTAATCACCACATCTTCCTTCGGCTTGTCGCGAGCACCTCGAGGCACCTGGGAAATGGCGTCGGCCACATCCTGCCCCACTACCACCTTGCCGAACACCGCGTGCTTGCCGTCCAACCACGGCGTGGCCTTGATCGTGATGAAGAACTGGCTGCCGCCCGTGTTGGGGCCGGCGTTGGCCATCGACAAAACGCCGGGGCCGTCGTGCTTCAGCTCGGAATGGAATTCATCCTGAATCCGGTAGCCGGGGCCGCCTCGGCCGGTGCCGGTCGGATCGCCACACTGGATCATAAAATCAGGAATGACGCGATGGAAAATTACGCCGTCGTAGAAGGGCTTGCCGGTTTTCTTGCCAGTGGCCAAATCCACGAAATTCTGAACTGTTTTCGGCGCACGTTTGTCGTACAGCTTGATGATGAAATCGCCCTTGGTCGTCGACAGCTTGGCGTAAAGGCCCGCTTCGGTCGGCCACTCGGCGGCGAAAGCACCGGCGACGATCAACAAAACAAAACCTGCGATAAGGCAAAAGGTCAAACCGATTCGTTTCATGTTCATCCCTCCATTCGATTCAAGAATTGAACCATACTTGACTGCCCCCCGGCTGTCGAGACCTTGCCGTTGTCTCGCGCCAGACAACCTGACAGGAAATCGCTTTTTGCAATTTGGGCTTAAGCGCCTGATTCCCGAACAATTCAGGCAAATCTTTCGCAATAGCCTATCAGTTTACAGCAGTGGCTATCACGCCCAAAAACCGCAAGACCGATGGGCCGGGACAGTCCGTTCTTTTAACGGCAAACTGGCAAAATAACTTCCAGGCTCTTGCAACATCCCTCCTTTGGAGGCCTGAGCAAACTTCAGATTCATCTGGTTTGTGCGCCCAACAAATTCTTTTTGATAGCGAGGGTAGATCCGGAATCTTCGGGAATAGCCTCAAAGCTTCCTTCTCTCTTTCCTAGGCCTTCAGGAGCGCGGTTTTTCTGAAATTTGGTCTTTTTGTAGCAGTTGTGATATTATAACATCGTCCATCTTGATTCGCCGCCAGCTTATTTTTGCGTTAAATTAAAATAAATCAAGGCATGAAGAAAATAATGAAAGCCATAGCGACAGGGATAGTGATGCTGTTATTAGTGGGATGTTCTACGACAGCAAATAATGACTTTAACAGTACCTTATGGATTCAGACAGCCTCTGAATACAAAGCAATTTCTCTTCAAACATATCGTTCTGCCAGCTCAAATGTTTGGTATGCAATTAATGATAAAAAGTGGACTGCAGCTCTGGAACAATCTGGAGATTACTCAACCTTACCGGTGGCCATTATCTTAGATATAGATGGAACAGTACTTGATAATTCAAGTTATCAAGCAAAACTATTAAAAGACAATTCAGAGTATGACCCTATTTCATGGGATCATTGGATTAGCTTGAGGCAAGCCATAGCGGTTCCGGGGGCTGTAGATTTCATTAATGAAGTACAAAAACAAGGAGTATGTGTTGTTTATGTAACCAATAGGGAATGCAAAAAAAGGGAGAATAGTAAACTACCGTGCCCCCAAGAAAACGACACCATTGAAAACCTCAAAAAAGTTGGTATCAAAATCGTGAATCCCGATAATGTTTTGTTAAAACATGAGGTAGGGAATTGGGGTTCGGAGAAAAGAAACAGAAGAGAACTTATTTCTAAACGTTACAGAATTATCATGTTATTTGGTGATGATCTTGGTGATTTCTTGCCAAATGTGAAAAGCAATATTACCACTTATAAACGCGACGAATTAGTGAATGTACACAATAAGAAATGGGGGGAAATGTGGTTTATACTTCCTAATCCAACATATGGTTCATGGAATAAAGTATTACAAGAACCAAAGAGTCAATATCTAAGGATATACTGAGATAGTCATCTAACTATTGACTCAAAGTCGACGCATACCACGTCACTTCGTTTTACAATACGCGTACCTTAGCCAAAACATTTTAAAAAAACGCATCCGCTACGACCCTTGGCATTTCGGACAGGATCGGAGATGACTTATGATCAAGGCTATTTCGGAAGAGCAAGGAGATATCTATAAAATCGGGAACCGTAGTTGGCAAGACGTGTGTCATGATTTTAATGTTGGTTCTGCTATGCTCAGCAACTGCCTGTGAATCGGAACAGATGACCGAAAAACAATTCATTCTCAGACCCATTGGTTCAGTTCACAAGGAGAACGGACATACCACACTTCTACTGAACAAGAAAATTGAACCAGCCTTGCTTGGGCTGGACGGCTTTTCGCACGTGTGGGTCTTGTGGTGGTTCGACCGCAGCGACACACCAAAGAAGCGTTCCGTTCTACAAGTACATCCTCGTGGAAACAGCAAGAACCCTTTAACCGGCGTGTTTGCCTGCCGTTCGCCTGCCAGGCCGAATCTTATTGCCCTAACCCTTTGTCGGGTTCTCTCAGTCAAAGGCAATATGGTTGAGATCGACAAGATAGACGCGTTTTCAGATACGCCTATCCTGGACCTTAAGCCCTACATCCCAAGCTGCGATTCCGCCAAAGCATCAGTCCCAGATTGGCTGAAGAATCGCAAGAAAGCCATTGATAAAAATACCGCAACCTGAATGAGAAATGCGATTTCAGCGAATGTGAATTCGGCAATCCCTTCAATTGAGTATTCGTTTAATTTTTAGTCTTAAATAAAACCAGACATGCTATTTGTTATTATCAGCATTTTTATCGCTCTCTATGCAGGACTGCACTATTATGTTTACAAAAAAATCATCATAATAGTGCCTTCCGGCCACTGGCTCATCATTACGATCCTTGGTTTCCTAATTTTTACCCCGTTATTGGTCGCGTTATTAGCAGATGCCGGCCATACAGCGATTGCAACGCCCTTGGCCTGGGTCGGTTACACCTGGATGGGATTTGTCTTTTTGTTCTTTTCTTTTTCTGTCGTGTTAGATCTCTATCGCTTACTTACGAAAGCAGGTGGCAGGCTATTGGGAGTTGAGGCCTCCGCACTCATAGCTACCTTCACCTTATTATTCAGTCTTTGCGGCGACTGTCCTGACGTTGATGGCGACCGGTTATGGTTTTTTCGCCGCAAGGCAGATTAACGTTGAATGGATACACATCCCGACTTCAAAGCTGGACAAAACGTTCGATTCTTTTCGCATCCTGCAAATCTCTGACCTGCACTTGGGTCTATTGAGTGACGAGATGCGATTGCGCCACATCATCGAGACCATAAGGTCCGTCCATCCAGATGTGGTGGTTTCAACCGGTGATCTGGTTGATATGCAGATGGATCATTTAGGCAAATTCGCAGATCTACTGCATGAACTAAAGCCGCGATCTGGCAAATTTGCCGTGACGGGAAACCATGAAGCATTCGCCGGCCTTGATCAAGCGCTGGCATTTACACGGCGGGCCGGTTTTACCATGCTTTCGTACGACGGGATCAAAGTAAACAACGTCATCAATATCGTTGGAGTGGATGATCCTGCGATATCAAAAAGTATGAAGATTGGCACACCGGGTGAAAGGTATCTCTTGCAACAATATCCCAAAGAGAAATTCACAGTGCTCTTAAAACACCAGCCAGTAGTAGATCCAGCATCGCTGGAATGGTTCGACTTGCAGTTATCGGGTCATACGCACGGGGGCCAGATTTTTCCGTTCACTTTATTAACCAAATTAATATATCCAGCTAAGACTGGTTTATCGCGTGTTGGCAAAAATACATGGCTATATGTAAGTCGCGGAACAGGGACATGGGGACCTCCGATACGCTTTCTGGCCCCGCCGGAACTGACTGTCATCGAATTACGATCTGACACTGGGGTACAAGGGATATGAGTGCGCTGGATCTTTGTATAGGACATTGGAAACATCGCCGTTTTATACAACTTAATATTAACACAGTTTTGTCTTATACTTTTGAATTAGACCAAGGCTTATTGAGACAAAATATCGGCGATTTTTGAAGGCTTTTGCTCCACTTCAAGGGCATCAGTAATTGTCAGCCTAGTAAAAAAGACAAGGTATATTCCTAATCCCTTAAGCGATTTCCTGTCACCCGATAACATCGGTTATAGTCGTGGCTATTCCTTCCAGTTCCACCAATTGTTCTTCAAGTTCATCGACCACATCTTCACTTAATCCCAGATAGGCAATTAAGACTTGTCGCTGGATCCTTGGAGCAGAGAATAGTCCCATACCTATTTTGTGACACATGTGATCCGCAAGTTGGACCAAAGCGCCCATATGGGTGGCTTTAGGGTGCTTAACAGGCAGATGGTGGGTGGCAATAGTTCTCTCATATATCTTAGGTAACCCCCAACTTTTTGCCAACCATGCGCCTATCAAACTGTGAGGCAACCCGACCTTGTGCTCTGCAATCAATAGAGAACAGTCCTCTTCTTCCACTGCCTTCACAATGTCAGCCCATTCTTCTGGAAAACAGGCGCTAATAGCTATTCGTCCGATATCGTGGAGGAGTCCGGCTGTAAAACAGACCTCTGTGTTGTCTTCATACAGTTCCAACGCCAACATTCTGGTAACTGTAGCTGTGGCAATGGCATGGGTCCAGAAATCTTTCTGATTTATACCCTTAATGGCATTTTTTGATTTGAACAGGCCAAATATACTCAAGCTAAGTGCAATGTTGCGAACTCTTGAAAAACCCAGATATACAATTGCCCTTTGTACAGTATCGATAACCGATAGGGGAGCGTAAAGCGCACAGTTAGCTACTTTGAGGAGCTGAGATGCCAGGGCCGGATCATGCCGTATCGTCTGTTCCAGCATGATGATATCCTTTGGGTCATCAGCTATGATAGACAGCACTTCGTGAGCTGCAGTCGGCAATGGTGGCAGGAATTCCAGCCGACTGATTATTTCTTTACGACGCCGTTGAATACTTAGATCAACCAGATTAACTGAGTTGTGTCCAAGAGACTCTGTGACAACAGAATGACCGGTTTTCATAAAATAGTTATCGGCTATTAAGAAGCTTTAAATTAACGGCCATGGATTCTATACAAAGCAAGTGGCACCAATTCTGCATTAATACACTGCGAGTGATCAAAATTTTGATATATGGTGGTGAAAAAATGCAAGTAAGAAATCTAGCTCGCAAAACAGATCTGCCACTAACCCATCTGACAAGAAGCCAGAAAATCCGGTCCCAAGTCCTAATTGATTATTATGAAAGCAAAATAGATTGTTTGTTAAATCTCAATCTCCCGCCCAAGCTGATCTTTCTTGCCTGCTGGGATGCCCCTGTAGAGCGAGAAGATCTGTCCACAAAGAGGGGGCGGAATCGGTTTCTCAAGAAATGTCTCAAGCATTACAGGAATCAAGTTAAAAATATTAATAAACGGAGAAAAAAATTTTAACACCATACGTCTTTATGGCTCCTCATTGACCATCACTTCAATAATTTAAGCCCTCTTCCGTCACACTACTTATAGAAAACGGCCTCCTAGGTCCTGTTTCAAACCAACGTTTATGACGGGGCCCTTGTCACCTCCGAGCATAAAAAAACTTCCCCCTACCCGATTAGGCCCCTCTTGTTATAAATGGGCGATATTTATCACTCCAGCCACGTTACCAATTTTTCCGTCTCAACTCTATCAGTTCTAAATTTATTTATGGGGGATTCCAAATCTGGATAACCGATTGATATACCAATTACGAGTCGCTTGGTCTCAGGAATGGAAAGAAAATTTTTGATCTGCTTGGCATAATCTGTTGAAAACGCCTGCGGTACTGTGCCAAGCCCCTTAGAGTAGGCTGCTAACATCAGGCTTTGGGCAAATAACCCCATATCAAAAAGTGACCAGAGACTGAGAGAGCTATCCTGAAAGAGATATATGGCATGGGGAGCGTAATAGAAATTGAAATTCATTTTCTTCGACTTTCGGACTACTTCAGGATCTTTCAGGTCGATTCCGGTTGCTTCAGTTTTTGTTTTATATAAATGATTTATTCTAGCTTCTTCAGCCGGTGGCCAAAACTGCGGCTCGGGCAAATCCGACGTTGGTTCCTCACCCTTTGTAATAAGCTCGACCATCATCTTTGAAAGCGCCTCTTTTTTAGCACCCGATAAAATAATAGCTTCCCATGGCTGGCTATTCTTATATGACGGGCTCCATTTTGCGATATTGAATACCTCCATCAGAAGATCCTTCGAAACTTCTTCTGGTTTGAAAGCGCGAATACTCATCCGTTTTTTGATACATTCTATAGCGTCCATAATATCCCCTTTTTCTATTTCGTGGTTTAACTTAGAACTCTGCCACCGATTCTTGTTATTCGCTAATTTTTAGTGCTTTTAGTAATCAGGCCAGGGCCCGTATCACCTCGCCCATAAAAGCAGGGATGTCCGAAGGTTGGCGAGAGGTTATGATATTGCCATCTACCACTACCTCCGAGTCCTCGTATAGCACGCCTGCGGCCTCCAGTTCTCTTGCTACACTTCTATAACAGGTGGCCCGTCGCCCGACCAAGACCCCCGCCGACACTAGAATCTGGGGGCCGTGACAGATGGCGGCCACAGGCCGTCCTTTGTCCACAAACGCCCTCACAATGTCCTGGACTTGCGGAATCGAGCGAAGCGTCTCAGGTGGCGCCTTACCACCGGGCAGAAGAAGCAATCTAAAACCGTCAGATTGCACGTCGTCCATAGCCAGGTTGGCAGTCACTGTATAACCCCGCTTCCCCTTTATCTGGCCCCATTCCGGCGCGGCTATGTCCACCTGATAGCCTGCCTCTTTAAGCCGGTACATAGGACATAGAAGTTCGCTGTCCTCAAATCCATCCGCACTCAAGATAAGCACCCTCATTACAACACCTCCTGGTCGGTTTAAACTAAGTTGAGCGATTAGCCATTAGCGTTTAGCTTTGAAAAATGGTTTATCACGGATTAGTGTGGAAATCCGTGATGAACAGCTATTAGCATTTAGCTTTTAGGTGTTAGTAACCTATTTGGAAAACAGCAACAAATTAATCGCTAACAGCTAACAGCTAATTTTGTACTAGCAGAACATCCCGTAATCATTAAAATAATAGCCAACCGGTAAGGACTAACCGCTCAATTTAAGTTAAAACAATACGGTTATTTGCCTGTAAGAAACAAGCAAGCCGTCCTTATTTATAGCACATGATTTGTCCGGTTTCATAAGCCATATTTATAATTAACACAGCATATTGGCCGCTGCGACCAAGAAAAGAACTAAGGCGTATGAAAAAACCTACATGAAAAAATATTCAATTAACAAGTAGTTAGCTTGTGTAAAAATTTCGCTCCTCATTCTATGTAGGATGATCCCTAAAAAAAATCCTCTCGATATTATTCATTCACGACAAACATTCTTTAAAATCAAAGGGTTAATTCGATCAACTCCATTTGGTATATTCTTTGCTGTATAGATAAAAGTTTTAAAAAACACACATGTATTTAAAGAAAAAATAGGTTATGAAATAAAAATTTTCATTTCAAAAAAAGAGGAGAAATTAGAATGAAAAGAACCATCGTGTCGGTATCTCTTGCAATGTTAATGTGCTTCGGTTTAATGGGTTTACAGGGAGTGGGGAGCACTACAACAGAGAAATGTGTGGTCGTAGTAGAAGAAGAGACAGCAAATTCGACCGCACCGGCTGAGGCCGTACCGCCAGCAGAAGAGGCTGTTCCTGCTGAGGAAGCTGCCCCTGCTCATTAATAGGCTTTTATATCACCTCGGTAATTAGAGAATAGACTGCTCCTGCCGGGGAAAGAAATTGGGAAGAATATGGAAAGTTCTTCAAATAAAAGGAGAAATAGTTAAAGTGAAAAAAATCATTGTAATGGTATGTCTTGCAGCGTTGATGTGTTTTGGTTTTGTTGGTTGTAAGGAAGAAGGTAGCACTACTGCGCCAGCCGAAACAACGGCCGTAGCTCCAGCAGAAGAGGCTGCAGCATCGGCAGTGGAAGAAGCTGCCACTGCTGTTGAGGAAGCTGTCCCTGCTGCTCCTGCTACCCACTAGAAATAGTAGCTGGACAATGTAAATAAAGAGGGCTGAAAAAACCGAGGGGACGTTTTTTACCAGTTCGCTGGAGAGCTATGTCAAAAACGAATTATACTGTCAGTCAATTAGCAAAAGACGTCCCCTTGCGTCCCTTGATCATTTTTTTGCCCCCATCCACCGCCACCCGGCGTATTTATGATCAGCCTTTTCCCTTTCAAGGCAAATGAAGCCGGAAAGCGGCCTTTTCAATGCCGACTTTGGAAATATGGACTGCGTGTTTCAGGATCTCCAGTAGGTAATTCCGTCATTTATTCAACTACCCATACCGTACAGTTACGCGCATAGTTAACGATCTTGCTGGAGACACTGCCAAAGAGGAATTCCTCGCTTCGTGAAAGCCCTTGTCTTCCAACGACTACAGTGTTGTATTCGGTTTCGTCTCTTTCTTCCAGAATACATTGTGCCATGGATGGACAGTAGCGCAAGGTAGAGCGAACCGAAACCACGCTTGGATCAAAACCTCGCCGTATCAATATCTGACTGTAGTCTTCAAGCATTTTATCAACTTTCTTTTTATACTGGCTGAGCCATTTCTCCCTTTCATCGGCTGTTGGAAAGTAATCTTCTTCTGGTTCATTAATTACATGGAGGATAGTAAACCTGAAGCCCTCTGAGCCTTCCAGAAGTTTAGCCACATATAAAACCGCACGACGGGCATTCTCTGACTCATCAACTGCAATAAGAATATTTTTATTGAAAGTATGCTCTTTATTCATGCCTTTTCCCCCTTGCAAGTGCTAATGTATTTTTAATTGTACCCGTGAACTCTTCTAAATCTTCCAGCAACTGACTGGTGTTATCATAAAACCAGTTGGCTCCACTTGAAAAATGCATGAGCACCCTGTTAAGGGTTTCAGGAATATAAGGATAAACCTTTTTTAAATTTGCCACACGATTGTGAAAAACAATATTAACATCATCACCTGTCAGTAAACTTAAAGCAGGATGGTTTTGTTTCTTAAGGTCAGTCATCATTACGTCGCCCATTCCTGCAATAAATATTAAAATATTACCCAAACCAAAGAGATCGTAACCATAAATATTCTCTCTCTGGCGGTAATTATAGTCAAAGTCTATCCAGGTGAAATCTCCATTTTCCCTGTCAATAAAAATATGATCCCTACGAATATCGCCGTGCTTCTCACCATTTTCATGTAGAAATTTAATTGCCTTAATACACTCAATATATTTACTTAAGATGTCAGGAAACAGCTCATAAAAATAAGTCTGATGATCAGACTCTAAATTTTGCAAATAAGCATGGAGAGTTTTTCCCTTAATAACGTCCAATACTCTAACTACATTTCCTTTTTCATCCTCTACTGCGTATCCCTGCATGAAATTCTTATGACCGGCTACCAGCTTTAAGACGCGTGCCTCTTTTTTAGGGCTTCTAAAGCACTCCCAAGGAATACCTCCTATTTTAGCCATAAACTTTTCATAAAAAACAAGCTTTATGATCTTCCTGCTTCCATCGGTCAAATCAATTGATCGTTTAACCCAAAATTTTTCCTGATCATCAATCCCGAAACGTCCTTCCTTTGCATTACCCAGGACCAGGAAGGGTTTTTCATCAAGAACAACCACACTGCCATATTCAACACGAAAAAAATCCGAGGTATCTTTGAAAATTTTAAACCGATAATTATCAGGGCGAGGAGAGGCCCAGCGCGTCACCATTTGATGAAGAGTCTCTTGAGATATAGATTTTGCCATAAGTAACTCTCTTCTTGGGCGATTCAGAAAGCCAACCTACAAGTACCATGTATTTAAGAAAAAAGTTACTTCATAAGGGCCTAGATGTCAAAATTTGCCAAAAATCGGAAGCCCTAAAGCGTCTTGAATTGACGCAAATGATGTTTTCTATTTGCCTGGAGCGATTCCATTTTTTTGCCCCCATCCACCGCCACCCGGCGTATTTATGATCAAGCCTTCACCTTTCGAGACATTGAAGGTACATCGGCCGGCAAGCCCTATTGTTGTGCCGTCAATTCGCCTCAACAAATTTGACCCGCACTTCCCGTCATTCCCGCCACCTATTCCCTTTGGTGGAAAGCGCCTTCTTTCAGATTGAATGGATACAACCGCATCTTCCAGGAAAAAGAATTCCCGTGTAAGACCCATACCCCCCGGATGAATACCCTCCCCTCCCGATCCTTCCCTGAGAACGGTCTTCACTACCCTTATAGGATAGGCGCTCTCGAGGACTTCAACCGGAGTGGTGGCCGTGTTGGTCATATGTACCTGAACTCCACTTGCTCCGTTGCACTTCGGGCTGCCACCCATCCCGCCGGCAATGGTCTCGTAATAGGTCTTTTTCTCCCATCCGATTGCAAGATTATTCATGGTGCCCTGTCCCTGGGCAGGAATTTGATCAGGTAAAAGATCCTTTAATGCAAGGAGGAGCACGTCAACAATCCTCTGGGATGTTTCCACATTCCCGGAGCTGACTGCCGCTGGTGGCCTTGGGTTAAGGAGAGAACCCTCAGGTGCCGTCACCTTCACGTTTTCGTAACACCCTTGGTTTGGCGGGATGTCCGAAGGCAGAAGACACCTGAGCACATAATATACCGCTGACCTGGTTACGCTCAGGGGTGTGTTGGCATTTCCCTTGCTCTGGGGGGCCGTACCTGTAAAATCTGCCTCAAAGCTCGCACCCTGAATCCGAATCTTTACACGTATGGGAACCGGATCATCTTCACCATCCAGGTAGTCAATCGCTTCTGCCTCTCCATCAGGCAAATCAAAGAGATGCGCGGTCACCCTCGATCCGGCATAGTCAATGATTGCCTCTACGAATTCGTCAAAGGCCCTTTCCCCATAGCGGTTTATGAAATCAATGCACCTTGATACGCCGAGGCGGTTTGCCCCCACTTGAGCATTCAAATCGCCAATACGTTCCACAGGGTTTCTTGTCTCTTTTTCAAAGACTGCTAGCACATGATCCTGGATGACACCTCTTTTCACAAACAGGACAGGAGAGATTACAATGCCCTCTTCATAAAGGGTACTGCTCGATCCCGGCATGGACCCGGGCGTGTCGCCGCCCACATCGGCATGATGTGCCCGGTTAACGGCATATCCTTTCAGCTTGCCCTCCCAGAAAAAAGGTGCGATCAAGCTGATATCCGGCAAATGAGATCCACCCCGGTACGGATCGTTCACAATGACCTGATCGCCGGGACTCAGCTCGGGGAAGTCAACCGCAACGGCCTCTACAGCCGATGGCATGGCCCCGAGGTGTACAGGGATGTGCTCAGCCTGGGCAATGAGACGTCCTTTGGCATCAAACACGGCACAGCTTTCGTCAAGACGCTCCTTGATATTCGGAGAAAAGGCGGTCCGCCTGAGATTCGCCCCCATCTCTTCGGGAATGGCCAGGATAAGGTGCTTAAAGACTTCAAGTGTTACCGGGTCAAGTATGGACATGCTTTTTTTCAACCAACGATTACCTTAAGACAACCATTTCCCTCCACCGATACCTCACATTCAGAAGGCACAAACACTGTGCATCCTTGATCTTCTATCACCACTGGTCCTTTGGCGGAAAACGATCGCCAAAGATTTTCTCGCTTGTAAACAGGTGCCGAAGCAGAACCGGAAGACAGCAAAATGGTTCTTTCGGCAAAAGGCGGCACGGAGGACACGTTTTTAACTCCAGGCAAGAAAATTTCCTCTCTTGGCATGATGGCTGAAAATCTCACAGTCACCACTTCTACAGCAGGACCATTTTCCAGGGTATATCCGTAGCGTTTCTCAAAGGCCTGATAAAATCTTTCGGCCATATCAGCCTCTTTGTCATAGGGAATGGTAAGATGAAAACTCTGTCCTTTGTAACGCAGATCAAGGAACGGCTTAAACACTGTATCTCTGATATTTAGTCTCTGGCGCTGGAACGACTGCAATGCCCTTTCTTTAAAACGGTCTAAAATACGATCTACGACCTGCCAGGTTCCGGTATGCCATTCAGCAAAAACGGTTTCCCCGAAATCAAGCCGCACTGCGGAAAGCAAGATCCCCAGAGCTGAAAACATACCGGCCATAGGTGGGACAAGGACTTCCCTTATGCCGAGTTCTTTTGCAAGTTCGGCTGCATGAAGGGGCCCTGCACCGCCAAATGCCAGAAGGCTGCAGTCTCTCACGTCAATGCCCTTTTCCACAGTAGCCCTTCGAATCCCTCGCAACATGTTCGCATTGACCACGGAACGCGTACCCAGCACAGCCTCTTCCACACTTAGGTCTGCTGATAGTGCAAGAGAGCGAAAGGCCAGGCCAGCCCTGTCCGGGTCGAGTGTGATGCCTGTGCCGGAAAAGGATTCAGGGTGAAGGAGTCCGGAAAGGAGGTTGGCATCTGTCACGGTCGGCACAGTGCCGCCCCTGCCATAGCAAGCCGGGCCGGGCTCAGAACCGGCGCTTTGTGGACCTACGCGGAGCGCTCCGCCCTTATCCATCCATGCTATTGAGCCACCGCCTGCACCAATGGTGGTAATGTCGAGCGTTGGGATCCTGACGGGAAGACCGTCTATCTCGCCTTCATCCGTCCATAAGGGGGTATTATCCACAATGGCCGAAAAATCGGCGCTTGTGCCGCCCATATCAAAGGTAACCAGGTTTTTTCTTCCCGTAAGCCTTGCCAGCAGAAGCCCGCCGGACACACCCCCGGCCGGACCTGAAACCAGGATTTCAACAGGATGGATTTCGCCTGATGCCGCCACACCGCCTGCGGATTTCATGATGTCGTAATCCGGAGGTCCTCCAACTTTTCTGGCAGCTTTACGAATCTCTTGCACGTATGACTGGACAACCGGTTGAATAAAGGCGTTTATGGCCGTGGTCGACGCCCTTTCAAACTCCCTGAACTCCGGGATGATCTCTGAAGACATCGACACGGGTATACCATGCTTTTTGAAGGCCTTTTGAAGAAGAATTTCGTGGGCAGGGTTTTTGTACGAAAACAGAAGACAAATCGCCACGGCCTCTGCGCCGGATTCCACAACATGATCCGCCAGCGCAAAAGCATCGCTTAGAGACAGGGGCAAAATCACGGTACCATCAGGGGCGAGGCGCTCCGCAACTTCAAAGCATAAGTTGCGACTCACCACTGGAGTTGTCCGTGAGCAATCAAAATCGTAGAGTCTCGGCCTTCTCTGCCGGGCGATGTAGAGAAGGTCCTTAAAGCCCCTGGTCGTGATAAAGGCGACTTTTGCGCCTTTTCTTTCCAGCAGCGCGTTTGTGGCCACGGTGGTGCCGTGAGAAAAGGATGAAAAATCAGCAAGGTCCTTGATAATTTCAGTGACGGCACGGTCAGGGCTATCTGGTATGGAAAGGACCTTCCACCCCCGGATTTGGTTGGCTTCCAGGGTAACCACATCCGTGAAGGTGCCTCCGATATCCGTGGCTACTCGCATTTCATTAACTAAATCCTATGTAATTCAGGTGAATAGGCTAAAGGTAGAAGGCTAATAGGGACAAAACATGCGTAATCATACAAAACTGCCGAGATTTGAGTTAGCTGACGAGATTGCAGCATTAGTTTAGAGGAGTCATCTCTGTTCGATCGTTGAGAGATGTTTGAAATATTTCAGCCTTCAGCCTTCAACCTGAATAGTTACAATCCTAATATCTTTCCCCCCTGATAGACGCAAAAAGCCGCAACCCACGCAAGTAATGTGCTGTATGTAACGCTGAATAAAGTCCATTTAAAGGAACCGGTCTCCTGCTTGATGGTCGCTACTGTTGCAATGCATGGCAGATACAAGAGAACAAAAACCATCATTGCCAGGGCGGAAAGTGGCGTCATGTCAGATGATAACAGTGCGTTCTTGAGAGTGTTTGATCCTTCACCTTCAGCGAGATAAAGTATTCCCATAGTACTTACTACGATTTCCTTGGCCACAAAACCGGTAAGAAGGGCCACACCACCGCGCCAGTCTATACCTAGAGGAGCAAACACAGGAGCGAGAATTTTCCCGATACGACCCATATAGGACTTTTCCATCATTTCTGATTTCCGGGCCATTTCAAGCTCTGCTATAGCAGCATCCAGTTTCTTCTCGATATGTTGACTGTCAAGTCCATTGGCAGCTATAATCTCAGTATTATATGAGGCTCTAACACTATTGATTTCAGCAATATAATCGCGGGAATACTGTATGTTTCGAGGAAATGCCGAGAGTGTCCATATCACAACAGACCCGATAAGTATCACACCGCCCATCTTTTTGAGAAACATCTTGCTGCGGTCCCACATATGAATTATCAGGCTCTTTACCATTGGAACCCTGTAAGGAGGCAATTCCATAACAAATGGCGCATCGGCACCCCTCAAGAGAGTAGAACGAAATAGACGGCCTGCTAGAATAGCAATTATAATCCCGGCAAAATAAATGCAAAAAATAACATTGCCGGCTTTGGCGCTAAAAAAAATACCTGTAAGTACAATATAAATTGGAAGTTTGGCCGAGCATGACATAAATGGTGTAATAAGTATGGTAAGTATTCGGTCCTTTTCGCTTTCAAGGGTGCGGGTCGCCATGATGGCAGGGACACTGCAGCCGAACCCCATAAGCATGGGTATAAAAGATTTACCATGAAGCCCGATAAGATGCATTATTCTATCCATAAGAAAGGCAGCTCTTGACATATAGCCAGTGTCTTCAAAAAGAGCTATGCAAAAGAAAAGTATCAGGATATTTGGCAAAAAGACTATAACACTCCCTACTCCTGCAATTACTCCGTTTATAAGAAGATCTTTAAGGAGGCTATCCGGAAGAAGACCGTCTAATGATACTGAAAACCAGTTAACACCGGTGTCTAACCATTCCATTGGATATACCCCAAGTGAAAAGGTTAACTGGAACATTGCCCATATAAAGAAGATAAAGACCGGAAACCCGATAAACCGGTTCGTCAGGACTAGATCTATGTTTCGAGATATGTCGATACGCTGTTTTGTAATGGTTGTAAAAACTTCCTTTAATATTCCGGCAATAAATCCATACCGCTCATCTGTCATTACTATTTCAGGATCATCATTAAAGCGGTCCGCAAGCAGTTCGCGGTGTATTTGAACTTCCTGAATAACATTCCGGCCTTGATCTCCTACCTTTTGAAGAACTCGCTCCCTTACGATTTTATCATTTTCAAGAAGCTTTATTATTGTCCACCTTGTTTTATAAGGAAGTGATATTTCCGAATTCTTTTCTATAAAGCTCCGGAGCTTTGAGATTGAATTCTCAATGTCCTTGTTATATTTGACTTTACGTTTTCCGCTGGTATCTACATCTGACTCAGCCAGTTCTATGGCCTTTTTCAGAAGTTCATCTATCCCCTCGCTTTTATTACCGATTGTGAAGACTATAGGCAAATCGAGAAGTTCGGAAAGCTTATCTGCGTCGATTTTGATTCCCCGTGTACGGGCAACATCAGCCATATTCAGGGCAAATAAAACCTTACAATCAATCTCTCTTAGCTGGGTTGCAAGATAAAGGCTTCGTTCCAGGTTGGAGGCATCAATAATGTCGATTACAACATCAGGGCATTCATCAAGGACAAAATCCCGTGCGACAATCTCTTCTATGGAAAAAGGTGTTAAACTGTAAGTTCCGGGAAGATCGATAATTTTAAGCTCATATCCGTATTTACTTACAATACCTTCTTTTTTTTCAACTGTTACACCGGGCCAGTTCCCGACCTTCTGCCTGGTACCGGTAATATTGTTGAATATTGTTGTTTTACCTGAATTAGGATTGCCCGCGAGGGCTATTGTAAGACTCTTTTGAGACATCAAGACGTTCCTATTTTACGTCTTCTACCGTTATTTGTGCGGCCTCTTCAACCCTGAGTGATAAATGATAGCCCTTAACAATCAGTTCGAGAGGATCTTTCAGGGGTGCATATTTTTCTATATAAATTTCCGATCCTTTGAGCACACCCATTTCAAGTACCCTTCTTCGCAACGCACTTTTTCCACCTACACGGTTAATTATTCCGGTCTGGCCTTCCTTCATTTCGCTTAACAACATATACGGATTTCTCCTTAGGACCTGTAAAGGAATAGTTCCTTAGTTTGTATCCATTCACGGGATTGCAACACCCATTTTACCTCAACTCACCGACCTGTAAGCGTTTACAGGGTGCTGCATATGCGAGGCGACGGGTACGCACACGTACTCCCTGACAACAAAGCGCGGTGCCCTGTGAACGCTTACCTTAGTTTTTCCTTGGCTCAACCAATACCTTCTGTGCCAACCCACGCCCAATGACGTATCGTCTGCAATCCACGGCAATAACCATCTGTCCCTTGCTTGGACTGGTAATGCCATCCAACTCGTCTCCCACTCTGAGACCCATGGTCAATAAACGCATGCGCGCGCCCGCACCCCCGGTGAAATCCTTGATTATGAGACGTTCACCCTGCTTAGCCATAACAAGTGACATTGGATGCATGCGTGTCTTAAGGCAATTGGAACATATCCCATAGATTTCCATTTTGTGCTGTAGCATGTGGAAACCACGGGCCGCAGCAATCTGTATCTGGAGATTTTCAAGCTGTTGGTCCTCGAATTCAATAATATTCCTGCACTTTGTACAGATCATATGGTCATGATGCCTTCCCAAATGCCTGTGTTCATAGCGCACCGGCCCATCTTCAAACTGAATTTTCTTGGCAAAACCGAAACGGCACATAAGCTTCAGCGTATCCCTTACAAAAGAGGAATCTAATTGATACCCGTTTTCATTAAGAAGCTCAAGCAGTTCACTGACCGTAACATGACGTTTGGTTTGAAGAAAAATTTCAAAGACCTTGAATCTTTCTTCAAAATTATCAATATGTTCCTGTTTGAAAAGTTTTTTGAACTGTTCCTTTTCCCTGACATGATTATTATTATGATTTTGTTTCATGAAAATCCCTTATTTAAAAATTTGTCGAGACGTTTTCTGCATTTCAATATATATTTCTAATATTGTCAAAAAACATCTTTATCAATCACAATAGCCACAAACGGTGTGAGGATAGTAGGCAGAACCAAATCCTATGATAGTCTCTATCACAGCCGCGACAAAGGCAACAATCAATACAAAACCTAGATCCATAAAATATCCCTGGTATCTATTTATTAATGCCTATTTCTTGCATGAAAAGCCTTGAGATAATAATGGCCAGCACACAAAATGCAAGGCCGGAGAATTTTGAGCAAAATCACTTTTTGCAGTATAATCATTTTTTAATATGGCACTGTTTCTGTATTTAATCAAAAAGATCTTTACTCTTGGGCCCACCTTTCTGGGCATAACCCTCATATCTTTCATGGTGATGCACCTGGCCCCGGGAGAGCCAATGAGCCTGCAGACTGACTTTAATCCCAAAATGACCCCTGAGATGAGAGAGCGTCTGAGGGCCCAATACGGCCTGGACCGGCCCCTGCACATACAGTACTTGCAATGGCTTAAGGGGATGGCCGTGCTGGATCTTGGGCTGTCGTTTTCCCCGGACAGGAGACCCGTTTGGGACAAAATCAAGGAGCGGCTTCCGGTTACCCTGCTCATAAACGTCTTGGCCATAGGCTTGATACTTGTAATTGCGGTCCCCCTAGGTGTGGCTGCGGCCGTGCGTCATAACAGCTTTTTTGACCAGGTTACTACGGTCCTTGTCTTTGTTGCCTATGCGGCCCCGGCCTTCTGGGTGGCACTACTACTTATGCTTTACTTTGGAGTACACCTGGGATGGCTGCCTATCTCAGGGCTCCACAGCCTTATGGGGTATGAACAGATGTCAGTTTGGGAAAAGCTGCTGGATTGGTGCCGTCACTTGATACTGCCGGTGCTGGTATCTGCTCTGGGCGGACTTGCAGGGCTGTCGCGCTATACCAGATCCTCAATGCTTGAGGTCTTAAGGCAGGACTATATTACTACTGCAAGGGCAAAGGGTCTGCCGGAAAAAAAGGTAATATACAAACACGCTTTGAGAAACGCCCTTTTACCTCTAATAACCATCCTGGGCCTGTCTATCCCGGGCCTTATAGGCGGCAGTGTGATCTTTGAATCCATCTTTGCAATACCTGGAGTAGGTCAGCTCATGTGGACCAGCGTTATGGCCAGGGACTATCACCTGCTCATGGGGAACCTGGTCATAGTATCCGTATTGACATTACTAGGAAACCAGTTGGCCGATATTGGCTATGCCCTGGCAGATCCGAGAATTCGTACGGGCGTTCAGGTTGAGGATTAAGGGATTAAGGGATTAGAGAGGCTGATCTGTTTTTAGTACTTTAGATTATTATGAAAGCCATCAATCACCAAATCACCAAATCACCAAATCACCAAATTCCCTGGTTGGGTCAGTTGGGAAACAACCCTTTGGCAGTGGCAGGGCTTTTAATAGTCGGATTTCTCTGTATCGTTGCCCTTTCCGCCCCATGGCTCGCCCCCTATGACCCACAGGCAATAGATACCTGGCATATTCTTGAGTCACCTTCAATGGCCCATCTACTTGGTACGGACCCACTTGGCAGGGACTGTCTTTCAAGGCTTATTTATGGGGCGAGAATATCACTGCTGGTGGGGATTATAGCTGTCGGGATTGCAACAGTCATTGGTACTACCCTTGGAGCCCTTGCCGGATTCTACGGCAAGTGGATAGACGGACTGATAATGCGTTTCGTGGACATAATACTCTGCTTTCCCACTATCTTTCTCATAATGGCTGTTATCGCCTTTCTTGAGCCATCAATTTTAAACATTATGGCGGTGATAGGCTTCACAAGCTGGATGGGGGTGGCCCGGCTTGTAAGGGCGGAATTCATGAGTCTCAGGCAGCGTGATTTCGTATTGGCCGCCAGGATATCAGGTGCCTCCAATGCAAGGATAGCCTTTTCACATATTTTACCAAATGCAGTGGCCCCTATCCTTGTGGCAACAACACTCGGAGTCGGTGGAGCAATACTCACTGAGAGCGCCCTTAGTTTTCTCGGAATCGGAGTCCAGCCTCCTACTCCAAGCTGGGGCAACATGCTTACCGAAGGCAAGGACAATCTGGAGATAGCCTGGTGGCTTTCGATGTTCCCTGGTTTGGCAATCCTCGTGACCGTACTCGGCTATAACCTTTTAGGAGAGGGGCTGAGGGACGCCCTGGATCCCAGGATAAGGGACTCGGGAAAAAATAATTAAACCATCTTCCATCTCGGCTTCAGGCCATCTTTGACTGATCCTCATTCACAAAATCCTCAACGTAGCGCGGCTACGCCTGCGGTTTTGTTCAATCGGATCAGCCAAATCTCACCTAAATCCGGGCGTAATCTGGATCAATTATTTTTTCCCGAGTCCCTAAGATCAGATTGAAGTTGATTTATGCCAAGAAACCTGATTTTTCCACTATTCACTTTCCCTACATGAAAATATCGCCGGGCAACTCAATCAGCAGAAGAAATCGCTCAATCTAGTGTCATGTCAAGGGAGAAGTGATATAAGATTGCGAAGTAATTTTACCTGCCTGCAAGGCACGACTGAGAGAGCATAGCAGTGCTATGTAACCGAAGGAGTAACGCAGTCAGGTAAGTAAAAGGATAAGCAAGATACGTCAGTTGTTGCTTGACAGGACACTAGGTCATATTTGCTTTATCAGGCCTTTTTCTTTTCGCGCCCACTAGCCATACTAGTAAAATACTGAATTCGTACAAGACCAGAAGAGGTCCGGCCATGAGTATCTGATTGAGGACATCAGGTGTCGGAGTGAGAATTGCTGCCGCGAGGAATACTATAAGAATGGCATACTTGCGGTTTTTTCTGAGTGTTTTGGCATCCAACAGACCTATCAGGCCCAGGAATACAATAAAAACCGGTAGCTCGAAGGCGAGTCCAAAGCCCAGAAGAAGGCGGATCGTCAGCGTGAAG
>JAFDDO010000114.1 GCA_019310825.1 Deltaproteobacteria bacterium
GGGATTGTATCAGCTCATATTCCTTAAATGAGATGGTCTGTTCCGGCACCATATGGTCTAAAAAGCGGGTAAGATTGAATTGTTTGAAGAGTTGCCTTAGTTTTCGCTGGTCAGGTGGATTTCTGCGAAATGAGTTAATGTCAAGGGAGACAGTTATATCGTCTGCAAGGCTTACAAGCCTGCGCCAAAGGTCTAGGCGGTCCTTGTGGGTTTCAAGACGTTCTTTCAATTTTCCCTTTGGGAGTTCATCCAGATGCTTGATGAGGTTATCCACTGAGCCATAGCTCTTTATGAGCTTTAGCGCAGTCTTTAAGCCAATTCCGGGCACGCCCGGGATATTGTCCGAGGTGTCACCGGACAGTGTCAATACATCCAGGAATTGAAGCGGTTCAAGGCCGAATCGTTGGTGAAAGGCATCAAGATCTGTAACTTCGTCTTTCATCGAATCCCATATGCTGACTTGTGGTCCGATCAACTGAAGGAGGTCTTTGTCGCCGGAAACAATCATAATGGTCTGATCAGTGAGGCGCCGTGCTAGTGTGGCAATTATGTCGTCCGCCTCATAGCCTTTTTTCTCAAGCTGTGTGAGCCCAAGGGCATTTACTATTTCTCTTACATGTGGGATCTGAACGCTCATATCATCAGGCATCGCCGGCCTGTTTGCCTTGTAATCGGCATAGAGGCCGTGTCTGAAGGTAGGGCCTTTAGCGTCCCACACAATGGCCACATATTCAGGGTCTTTTTCTTTTAGTACCTTCCATAGCATATTGGTAAGGCCGTAGATTACCTTGGTAGGAAATCCATCATGGGTAGTCAGGGCCTGACGTATGCCAAAGTAGGCCCTGTAGAGATACGAGCTGCCATCTATCAGGAATAGTGGCGAATTGGATTTTTTGTTTTGCTGATCAAGGATTGTCATGTATAGCTCGTGACTCATAGCTTATAGGTGATATCTTATTGGGAAAACAGGTATTCAGCAACCATGACCCATGACCCATGAGCTGTTTTCCAAGGCCAGTTTGTTTGACTTTTTTAAATGATCTAAGTATCCTGAATGGCCGCAAAAGTAAAGAAGGGAGGGCTTTTTTATGTCAACGCTGGTAGTGGTGGGAACGCAGTGGGGTGACGAAGGCAAAGGGAAGATAGTAGACCTTTTGACAGAGTATGCTGAAGTCATAGTGCGTTTTCAGGGTGGTAACAATGCCGGCCACACCTTGGTAGTGGGCGGCGAAAAGTTTATTTTTCACCTGATCCCTTCCGGGATTCTAAATGATGACAAGCTTTGTCTGATTGGGAACGGAATTGTATTTGATCCGTCAGTCTTTATTCAGGAACTTGAGGGGCTTGCCTCAAGGGGTAGGCCCGTTACCGCCGACAGATTGCGGCTCAGCCCAAACGCACATCTAATAATGCCATATCATAAGGCCCTGGATCATGCTAGAGAGGCTGCCAAGGCCGAGGGGAAAAAGCTCGGGACCACGGGACGCGGTATAGGGCCATGCTATGATGACAAGATAGTCAGGAATGGTATCAAGGTAGCTGATCTTCTTGACCCTGCGCTCTTTAGAGAAAAACTCGAGGATAACGTAAAAGAAAAGAACTTCTATCTGACTAGGCTGCTGAATGCCGATCCCCTTGATCCTGAGACCATTTATGGTGAGTTTCAGGATTATGTCGAGCGTCTTGCCCCTTTTATCGACAACGTTTCCATATTGATAGATGATGCGCTGCATAAAGGAAAGAACGTGCTGTTTGAGGGTGCCCAGGGCACTCAGTTGGACATAGATCATGGGACTTATCCCTTTGTTACATCCTCCAATACCGTGGCCGGGGCGGCCTGTTGTGGTTCAGGAATAGGTCCTAGCAAGATCGATAGAGTGCTGGGAATTTGCAAGGCCTATACTACAAGAGTAGGTGCCGGTCCTTTTCCCACAGAACTGGAGGATGCGGTTGGAGACCATTTACAGGAAAAGGGATCTGAGTTCGGTTCAACCACAGGCAGGCGCCGTCGCTGTGGATGGCTTGACGGTGTGGTATTGAGAGACGCGGTCAGGATCAATGGACTGGATGGGCTGGTTATAACAAAACTTGACGTGTTGAGTGGCCTTGGTCAACTCAATATCTGTACTGAATACGATATATCCGGAACCAGACATACCTCTATGCCTGCCAATATTCGGCAGATCGAATCAATAAAGCCAATTTGTAGGACTTTTCCTGGCTGGGAGCAGGATCTTAGTCAGTTGAAATCATTTGATGATTTACCTGAAAAGGCCAAGGACTATCTAAAGACCATAGAGGATATTGCTGAAACACCCATAATGCTGATCTCAGTGGGTCCTGGCAGGGAACAGACCATTTTTTTGAAAAATCCTTTTGAATAACCAAAGCAAAATAGTTTTCAAAAAATTTGCAAACTAGCGGGACTGGATTGACCGGCATCCTTCACTGGAATAGGCACTAAAGAGCTTGACTCGGTTGCAATATGGAAATAACATACCGTAAGGTAAGGCAATTGTGAAAGGACGGGTTTGCGCTTGACTGGATGAATTTATTGTTTAGCGCTTTTCTGAAAAAAGGGAATTCCTATACTATAAATTTAGTTTAAACAAAGGAAAAGGGGGGGGTAAACTAAGTGAAATTAAAGAGTGTTTTTGAAAATAATGGGTTTATGCCTGCACAATATACATGCGATGCCGGTGACAATAATCCAGAATTTATAATAGAAGATGTGCCGGAAAATACAAAGAGTTTTGCTATGACAATGGAAGATCGCGATTCTCCAATAAGAGCAATGGTTCACTGGATTATTTTTAATATCCCATCGGATATACGAGAAATAAAAGAAAATGCTGTTCCTTCAGAAAGTATACAAGGAACAAATGATTTTGGGAAATGTAGTTATAAAGGACCTTGTCCTGATTCGGCTATACATAGATATGAATTTAAGCTAGTTGCTCTAGATAGAGTTCTTGAAGTTGATGAAAAAACGAAAAAAGCCGAGTTAGAGAATTTAATTAGGGGCCGTACTTTAGCAGAAGCAGTATTAACAGGATTATATTCAAGGGACTAAAAAAGCGCAGTGTACTTGTTGGGGTATATGAGCATGTTCGACCTGTCTGCGCGCGACGTACAGGCAGGCGAGTAACGTAGCCATCAGGCCATTGATTCAGGAACAGCAGTTCTGGCAAAAGATTGGTTTTGAGAAAGGCTCTAAAGAAAAAGGCGGCAGTTAAAGCCGACTTTTTCTTTTTTTGAAGATCAAGATAGGATAAGCACTATTTGATTTCGATCTGTTTCGCCTTTACCTCTTCCTTTTTGGGAAGGGTAATTTTTAAGACTCCGTTATCATAGGATGCCTCTATTTTTTCAGGATCCACTGATACAGGAACTCTGATGGTCCTGGAAAAGGCTCCGTAACGGGTCTCAATGCGGTGGAAATTCTCTTTTTTTTCCTCAGTTTTTTGCTTTTTTTCTCCCTTTATTACCAGTAAGTCGCCAGAAAGAGATATGTCAATGTCCGTGGGTTCCATGCCCGGGATTTCTGCTTTTACGACAAGGGAATCCTTTGTCTCTGATACATCAACAGCGGGCATCCATTCCCCTCTCATGGGCAAAAATTCTCTTTCACCGGCCAAATTCCCCCAAAAGTCATCCATCTCCCTTTTAAGATTGCTCAGTTCACTAAATGGTCTCCAAGGTGTAACTTCAAACATGGCATGAACCTCCTTTGCTTTAAGTTCGACCAGATATATTTTACTTAAAAAATAAGTTCGATGTTTTTTGAGTCAAGGAATTTTTCTGCGGAATACCTAATTGGCAGGTAATGTTTTTGGATACGGTTATCTCGAAACAGTCTTTGTCAACCGCTTTATTTGCCCGATTAAGGGACAATAGATATAGTAGCACCATACCTTGTTCATATATTAAGATAAACTGACGGGTTAGGGCCGTATGATTGCCCTGAAAACCCCTATTTTTTTATCTTTTATACGATTTTATACGATAAGGGAATGTGATACAGAATTTATTTCTCTTAACCCGGATAAGCCGGAACAGTGCCTTAAGTGAGCTAAAATTTGAAGTGTCTAAAGTTAAGGTGTCGCTTTGCTCCATCGATTGGTATTAAATGCGATGAAAGCGTGCACCACAACTTTAGGTACTTTAAACTCAATTAAGGAGAAGCTAAAGGAGGCCCCTTGGCATGGCTGAACAATCTGATGACAAAAGCCCGCTTAGTCAACCCTTCAACATAAGGGACTGTGCACTTGTATCCTTGGCCACTGGTTACAGTGCCCAAAACTTGAGAGAATTTAAGGAAGCGCTGCTGAGAGTCCATGAGGGCAGCATATATCATCACTTTTGGGGACGTTTTTTAGAGCCCCAGTTCGATGAGCCTGAGTACAGTAACGATTTTGCAGCCTGGGTATACCACCGTCTTAACGAAAAGGCCTTGGCAGAGAAGCTGAGTGTTATTGACCCTACTGACTATGAAGATATTGAGTCTGTCAGGCAGGATTTGGTGGAATGTATAGAAGACAGGCTGTACGAGAATGAATTTGTGCCTTGGACAAGGGCCGATGAGCAATTTCATTTTGTCCGTTCCCAGATAGTGATATTGGATACCGGACGTTATCTCGAGATACCATCAGATTTGCCTTCCGCCGTGCCTGAAATGACCATCGGCAGCATATTTTACCACTTTATAGATGCCCGGAGGAGGACGGAAGACGGATGTGACGACTTTAGCGCCTGGTTAACAGGGTGGGGTGATAGTTATAATGATCTCAGGCTTAAACTCATGGCTGTTGATCCGTTCTTTTCTTCTCTGAAAGAATTGCGTTATATGGTAACCCGTGTCCTGGAGGAGTACTTCAGAGGAGGGAACTCATGAACGAACTTTTTGACCGCTATGCAGAAGTGACAGGCCTGGACGTAGTAAATCAACTTTCCCAGTTGGCTGCTCCGCTTAAGGGCATGAAGGTTGTTCATGTAAATTCCACCAAGGAAGGTGGAGGAGTGGCTGAGATACTCATAAAACTGGTTCCGATGATGGAGGCCCTGGGTCTTGATGTGAAGTGGGAGGTGTTGGAGGGTAGTCCTGATTTTTATCAATGTACCAAGGGATTTCACAATGCCATCCAGGGTTTTTCAGTAGAGCTGTCCGAGGCCATGCTGGAGGCCTACGAAACCGTTAACGCAGAGAATGTAGAGAGACTCCGGTCTGTCCTTGAAGAGGCTGACTTTGTTTTTATACATGATCCGCAACCAGCGCCATTCCTCAACTTATGCCCCAATAGGCGTGGAAAGTGGATATGGAGGTGCCATATAGACTGCAGCCGTCCATATCGTCCGGTATGGAAGTATTTAAAAAAGTGGATTCAGGACTATGATGCCAGTATTTTTTCCATTGCGCAGTTTGCTCAACTCCTGCCTCATCCCCAGTATCTCATCGCCCCCAGCATAGATCCCTTGAGTGAAAAAAACATAGATCTTCCCGAAGAAGAGATCAGAGGAGTCTTTGACCGTTTTGACCTGAAGCCGGATTTACCCCTTATTTTGCAGGTCTCCCGTTTCGACCGGTTTAAGGATCCCGTTGGCGTGATAGAGGCCTTCAGACAGTCAAGGAAAATGGTGCCTTTGCAGCTGGTTCTGGCAGGTGGCGGTGCCACTGATGACCCTGAAGGTGAAAAGGTACTTGATGAGGTCAGAAAGGCTGCGGAAGATGAAGAAGACGTCCATGTACTCCTTCTTCCGCCTGATGCTCACAGGACGATTAATGCCTTGCAAAGGGCCTCTGATATTGTGCTTCAAAAGTCCATAAGGGAGGGTTTTGGGCTTACTGTCACAGAGGCAATGTGGAAAGGGAAGCCAGTGATAGGAGGAGACACAGGCGGAATTCGTCTTCAGGTAGTAGATCACTTTACCGGTTTCAGGGTAAGAAGCCCTGAGGGCGCTGCCCTGCGCATCCGTTATCTGTTGCACCGTATGGATAAGTTGGAGGAGATGGGCGCCAGGGCAAAACGTCTTGTCCTTGAGAATTTTCTTCTGACGAGGCATTTGAGAGAATACCTTGCATTGATGATCGGAGTACTTCATGGTCTTGAAGACCGAATAGATATGATACAATAAAAATTTTTCTCCAGGACTGGACATTTTCTCATTTTGGGCTTTATTGAAAAGAAGTAGAAATAGGGCCTTACTCCTTGACTAGTTACAATTCATTCTTAATCATTATTCTACTTAAATAGAGTTTGAAGTTTGAAGTGAGCTAAAGTGCCTAAAATTGTGGTGTGCGCTTTCGGCGCGTTTAATATCAATAGATGGAGCGAAGCGACACCTTAACTTTAGGTACTTATTACAGCGCTCAGGTCTCAATTTTTAAGGAAAGAAAGGAAGGGAATGTGTGGAAGAGTCAGGTACCAGGATAGTAGCAGTTTCAAACCGTTTGCCTATTCGTCTGGTCCATGGATCAGACGGATTGGAGATAAAGCCTGGTGAAGGTGGACTTGTGACTGCCCTTGCTCCGGTCTTCAGGAACAGGGGAGGGGTCTGGATTGGTTGGTCAGGAGGGACTGATGACGAAGATCTTTCCGGGCTCATGGAACCAGCATCTCGTGAGGCCGGATACAGGCTTTATCCAGTACCGCTCTCGGCCGATGAGGTAGGCGATTACTACTATGGATTCGCCAATGAGGTTATCTGGCCCCTGTTCCATGATTTACAGACTCGTTGTAATTTTAAGCCTAGGTATTGGCACCAGTACCTCAACG
>JAFDDO010000115.1 GCA_019310825.1 Deltaproteobacteria bacterium
AAACCCTGTCTCCGGAGACACGAGCGATAATTTCCTTGAATCCACCGCCCGCAGTTAAATGGGCGTTAAGCACCTCCACTTTCCAATTTTTGTGCTCGGCATAGCGACTGTACATACGGAACAAATCCGCTGCAAAAAGGGCGGCCTCGTCTCCGCCCGTACCGGCCCTGACTTCCAAAAGCACGTTCTTTTCATCATTGGGATCCTTGGGCAGGAGGAGGCGTTTTATTTGCTCCTCAAGTTCCCTGCTTTTCTCTTCAAGCTCCTCAAGTTCTGAGTGTGCGAGTTCCCGAATTTCCGGATCAGGATCACCGAGCAAGACCTTGTTTTCATTAATTTGTTCAAGGATGTCGCGGCCCTGGCGGTAAGATTGAACTATTACCCTCAAATCAGCATGACTTTTTGCAATCTTCTGATATTTCTTTTGGTCTTTCAGTAAATCAGGGTCGCTGAGTTCTTGCTCTAAGGCCAGGTATTTATTTTCTAATTCTTGAAGTTTAGCTAACATTTAAAGGGCTATTGTTATAATAAAAAAGCCGACAAGGCCATAAGCAATGCTGTCTTTATATTACAGTCGGTGGCTTACTATAAAAAGTCATGTGTCGTGAAGCATGCTCTGTCCTGACTTAGGCTTGTTTCCCCGCGTTCTCACCATACCTGCGGTAGAATTTTTCTACTCTCCCGGCGGTGTCCATAAGTTTCTGTTTGCCGGTAAAGAAAGGATGGCACTTGGAGCATATCTCTACCTTTATCTCTTTCTGAGTTGAACCTATCTCAAACTCATTACCACAGGCGCATTTTACCTTGGCATTATAGTATGTTGGATGGATTTTTTCCTTCATATTTTCTTATATCTCCTCTTGGATTTCACTATTTTTAAAATAACTATACTGCAAAAAGCGTTTTCTTTCAAAATAATCTGGATACAATCAAATTGCCAGGTTATTTAAATTTTGACGTGCCTAAGGTTAAGGAATAGTTTCGCTCTGTCTATCATAGAATCAGATAGCATACCGAAACTTTAGGCACTTTAGCTCACTTTAAACTTATCATAATAAGCCCCATTCAGGGACTAACTCAAAGCATGGTCCTCCGGGCCAGGATTCCTTACTTTAAGCCAATATTATCTATTCATGGATGCTAAAAACTCGGCGTTGTTTTCCGTACCCTGCATTTTGTCCAGGAGGAATTCCATGCTGTCTACCGGGTTTAAAGGTGATAAAAGCTTTCGCAAGAGCCAGATTCGACTCAACACATCCCTGGGCATCAGCAACTCCTCTTTCCTGGTACCGGAGTGGTTGATGTCGACTGAGGGAAAAATCCGTTTGTCAGTGAGCTTTCTGTCTAAATGTATCTCCATGTTTCCAGTACCCTTAAACTCTTCAAATATGACCTCGTCCATTCGACTGCCTGTATCCACAAGGGCCGTTGCAATTATTGTAAGGCTACCCCCTTCCTCAATGTTTCTGGCAGCCCCGAAGAAACGCTTGGGTTTCTGGAGCGCATTCGAGTCCACACCTCCAGAGAGGATCTTCCCGCTGGGAGGAACTACGGTGTTATAGGCCCTGGCAAGCCTGGTGATGCTATCCAGAAGTATCACTACATCACGTTTGTGTTCCACTAGACGCTTGGCCTTTTCAATAACCATTTTGGAGACCTGGACATGGCGCTGGGCAGGCTCATCGAATGTCGAACTGACAACCTCAGCCTTTACCAAACGTTGCATGTCTGTGACTTCCTCGGGTCTTTCATCTATGAGAAGTACAATCAATAAAACCTCTGGGTGATTTCTCGAAATGCTGTTGGCGATATTTTGGAGCAGCATTGTCTTGCCGGTTCGTGGAGGTGCGACTATAAGTCCTCTTTGACCCTTACCGATTGGAGTCATTAAATCCATTATCCTGGCGGAATAGTTGTCTGAATCAGTCTCCAGTTTGAAATGCTCATCAGGATAGAGAGGGGTGAGATTATCAAAGATTACCTTATCAAGGGATGCCTCAGGGGCATCATGGTTTAGAGATTCTACCTTTAACAGGGCAAAGTATCGTTCCCCCTCCTTGGGAGCACGGATCTGACCAGAGACCGTATCGCCGGTTTTTAAGGCAAAACGTCTGATTTGTGATGGAGATACATATATGTCGTCCGGACCTGGCAGGTAATTGTAGTCTGAGCTGCGGAGGAAACCAAATCCATCCTGAAGTATCTCCAGCACACCCTCGCCATACGCAGAACCGTTATTGGCGGTCTGGGCCTTAAGTATAGCAAAAATGATCTCCTGTTTACGCATCCCGCTGGGAGAATCTACGCCAAGATCTTTTGCAATTTTGTAAAGTTCACCTGTGCCTTTACTTTTTAAATCAGCTAAAATTAATGTTTTTGCCTTATTCGTCTTTGATATTTTTGGCATAGTTTTACCTCTACGGAATTTGAGTATTCTTAAAAAATTCTGCGGGCGTAAATTTTTTGAAAAGATTCAAGTTGTAATAAAGTCCAAAAAAACATAGCAATTGTAGTAGATAATGGGCTTAAGCTAATCGCCCTTGGGGGGATTTTTTGATTAACTGCATACTACACGACCCCAAATGGTAATTGTGTCTTATCATGAAGTGGAACGGCTTTGCGGAGTTTTGATCACAAGCAATGTTGCACTGTTTCAGCATAATGGAACAAGTCAGATGTGAAACCATAAAAAGAGAAGCCCACCTCACCATAGGTAACGTGTAGCATATTTAATTATCTATTATCAACAACGGAGTATTTAGCGTTTAGAAGCAGAGGGGCTTTAATAACTATGAATACCACGGCTTTTATTTGTCGAGCCTGAATAATGGCCCAAAAAATAGCCATCGACAACCTAGTGGCTTATACTTTATTAATCGCTTCCAAATCATGCGTTAAGACAACATAATAATACAATTATGGAATTGTCAATATCTTTTTATATTAACTGGATATTTCCAGCCCAGACGTGAATTCAAGCGAACAAGAAGAGTCAAGACCTCATTTACCGGGGTCGCAACTCCAAGTTCTCCTCCCATCTCAGTGATGGCGCCATTAATGTAGTCGATTTCAGTGGGCCTGTTTTTGATACGGTCCTGGAGCATGGAGGACTTGTTTTCCGCAGTTGCCTTACACACTGAATTAACCATATCATGAGCCTCTTCAAGCGAAAGGTCCAAGGGAATTCCTTTCTTTAATGACAACGTCCATGCCTCAGTAACTGCCAGTTTCTGAAGTCGCAAGGACTCCGGATGTTGTGGTAATTTTCCATTGGTAAGGCAACAGAGAGCAGTCAAGGCGTTTATCCCAACATTGACAATCAGTTTACGCCATATGTGAGGATGGATGTATTCAACTACCTGAGAAGGCCATCCCGCATTGTTCAGCAAAGTCACTAAAGAAATTAACCTGCCTTTGGCTTCGGGGTTGTGAACCACTAATCCAAGCGTTGTGGGACCACTACCAGCATGGCGAACACGTCCTTCATTCAATAGAGTCGCACCCTGAGAGGTTACGCCAAGGGCAATTAGTTCCGGTTTTACAATTTTAGAAAGTGTGGATTCATGTCCTATACCGTTTTGCAGAGTAACAACCAGAGTTCTGGGTCCTATCAGGGGGCCTATACGCTTCACAGCATCGGCGGTCTGGACGGCCTTGACAAACACTATCACCCAGTCCTGGGCACCCAAAGCCTCAGGTTCTGCAGTAACATTCGGAAAGACGGTCCATGCCTCATTTGATGACATAACCTTTATTCCGGTCTTCTTGAGCCTCTCAGCGCGGTCCGGCTTGTAATCAAGTAAGGAAACATGGCAATCTTGTTTATTAAGCGTAGCGGCCAGAAGACAACCCATAGCCCCTGGGCCTACAATAGTGAGCTTGAATTGATTTCGCTCTCGCATTTTTTAGTCCATTTTTGATTAAAAAAGAAAATCGTCAAGTCTTTTCAACCAGGAAGGGAGCCTAAATTTTCCAGACGAAGGGTGAAGAGGCGTTAACAAATCCTCTCTCATTGCCTCCCAAACAAAAGAGGTTTCATCGTCTTTCTTAGGTATAATTATTTCGCCGGTTTGCCGGTCTACCGGGACCAGAGCTATTCCCTGAGGAATACTGAAATCCTGTTTTATCATTTCTTCTTTTGTTGCCGACATGAAAGATGTCCAAATGGGGCATGCGACTCTGCCCCCGGTTTCCTTTTCACCCAATGTTTTTTTGTCTTCCCTTCCGACCCAAACTGCCGCCACTACTTCAGGGGTAAATCCAATGAACCAAGCGTCTCGACAATTATCAGTAGTGCCGGTCTTGCCACCTGCTGGAATTCCAAGGGCTCTGGCACTACGACCTGTACCTTCCCGGATTACTCCCTCAAGGAGGTGGACCATCTGAAAAGCAGTTAACGGATCAACCGCTTCTGTGAAAACAGGCTCAAGTTGTTCTATTCTTTCTCCTTTCCGATTTCTAACCTCTTGAATAAATTGAGGTTTAATATTTTTACCAAGATTGGGAAAGGTACTGAAAGCCCTCGCCATCTCAATTAAAGTCACTTCAGAAGAACCAAGAGAAATAGATAAATTATTTGCCAGGGGTGTCTCTATTCCCATACGCCCTGCCATATCATGAATGGAGGTTAACCCGATTACTCTTGCAATTTTTACAGAAATGATATTTCGGGAATATATGAGTGCCGTCCTTATGGTAATCGGGCCCATATAGGTCTTGTCGAAGTTCTCTGGTTCCCACATGGTTTGGGAATCCGCTCCGGGCAGTGAAATCGGTTCATCTACAACGATTGTATTAGGGGCTACAAGTCCATTGTATAGGGCCGTTGAATATATTATTGCCTTAAAGGCAGACCCTGGCTGCATCCTGCCCTGGGTCGCCAGGTTGAATTGAGATTTATTGAAGTCCTTGCCTCCCCAAAGGGCCTGAACAGCACCGGTTTTTGTCTCGATTGCCACAAGGGCTGCCTGAGCAAACTGGTTCAGTTCTCTATCTTTAGTATGTCTCTTATACAAGCTATCCAGACCTTGCAGCACCGCTTCATTGGCCTTGATCTGCCAGTCCCTTTTCAGAGTAGTAATTACGGTTAGACCGTCTGTCAGGAGCCTTTTTTTGCCATACCTTGCTTCGAGTTCCTTTCTCACTTCTGAAAGAAAATAATCTGTAGCGGGCGGAGGATCCAAAGTTTCTCTTTTTAGGCGAATAGGGGTCTTTTTCGCCTCTTCCGCCTCGTCTGAAGTAATATAGCCTTCCTCTACCATCCGTCTCAAAACATAATGCTGGCGCTTTTTCGCACGGTCCATGTGTTTTGTTGGATCGTACCAGCTCGGAGCCTTGGGAAGGCCCGCAAAGAGTGCACATTCAGCGAGATTCAGGCCATCTACATGTTTTGCGAAATAGGTCCTGGCAGCACTTTCGACTCCATAGGCTCCCTGCCCAAAATATATCTGATTCAAATATATGGTCAGGATTTCGTCTTTGGTAAGTGCTGCATCTATCTGCCAGGCCAGGATTGCTTCTTTAACCTTGCGCAACCAACTCTTTTCCGGGGTCAGGAGTAAAGATCTTGTTACCTGTTGCGTAATGGTACTCGCTCCCTGGACTATACCGCCTGCTTCCACATTTTTTACTATCGCCCGAATGACCCCCATGAAATCAATGCCAGGATGTTCGTAAAAACGGGAATCTTCAGCTGCTAGAAAGGCCTGTACCAGACTGTCCGGCATTCGGGAAATCGGAACAGGCCATCTTTTCTCCTTATACCAGTATGCGATGGGACGATGGTCCGAGTCGAGCACTTCCGTGACCATGGGAGGACTATAAGATTTAAGACTTGAGATTTCCGGAAGGCCCAAAAGCATATACCCTATTATAAAACTACCTATTGTCAGAAATACCAAAAGGGCTGATCCAAGCAAAATTCCAAGCAGAGGACGATAGTCCCATACAAGCGGTTTTCTAAATTTTTTTCTGCGAATTTTAGCCATAAGTCATCTTATATAAACATAGTATAGCATCGAGGCAACTACAGAACCGAGAGTGCTATACCAGATTCAAAATCCTTGAAGGCTTTCGGGCTCTGTGTTAAACATGATGTCAACTGATCGGGGCGTAGCGCAGCCTGGCAGCGCATCTGCTTTGGGAGCAGGGGGTCGGAGGTTCAAATCCTCTCGCCCCGACCATTCTCTTTTTAATGCCTTCATATCCGGCTTAATCCCCTTATTATTTATTATATTGCAAAAAACTGAAGTATGATTGGATTTGCTGGGCAAAAGAGCGGCAGCGACGTGCCCAACGATTGGTGCAATACAGTATGATTTTTGAGAAACAACTATGAACAAAAAGACTTATCAGTGCAGTAAATGTGGAATATGGGCAGATAAACATAAACTGTGCGTTGTTGATGACATCTATTTCTGCACAAGATGTATGTATGGAGATATTGAACCAGTTGAAATTTATCCGATTGGCATCGTAAAAAATAATTTGATTAAATGTCCAAAAGGTTTCGGTGTGATCGGAGACGACAAGATATCAAAAATCATACTTTTCCCCGCTCAAGAAAGTTTTATGTATAAACTCGAGGACGAAAAATATATTACCATTATTTATTATCTCCACAAATCAGGACCGGTCAAATCCATATTTAATAGGGGGCTTGATGAAAAATTGGTTGGAGTTTTTGCTTCTCGCACTCCCAACAGGCTTTCCAAAATAGCTATTCAAGA
>JAFDDO010000116.1 GCA_019310825.1 Deltaproteobacteria bacterium
GAAAAACATAATGTTTTACATCGACAGAACTCTTAAAACGTTTTTGATGCAAAACTGTCATAGAATCCTTATTTATAACAAGTATAATAGGGATGAGCTTATCCAGTGGGGAATTGATCCCGATAAAATTATTATCCTTAACAATACTATTAATGAAATACCTCATCAACAGGCGCTAGACAATGTCACTGCTGAAGCGATTGCAATAGTCGAACAAAAAACCAGGGAATCAAGTCATTCACTCATGCTTATCGGTCGATTGACACCTATGAAAAGAATAGACCTGCTTTTGGAGATGTCAAAAAAACTGGCGGCAGTTTATTCCGATCTTCGGGTATTTATTATTGGCGATGGTAGCGAGCGATCCAGTCTTGAAGCAGACGCCCAAGCCATGGGGCTGGCAGACAATGTCTTTCTTCTGGGAGCCATCCATGATCCTGTTTCCTTGGCACCTTATATGAAATTAACGGATTTTTTTGTTCTTCCCGGAGCGGTAGGCCTTTCCCTTGTACACAGTATGGTATGCGGTGTCCCTTTTGTGACCTTGCAGAATTCGCCTCATGGTCCTGAAGTTGCCTATCTGAGAAATAACTATAACGGATACGCAGCGGCTAATATGGATGATATGGTGAACTGGCTAATTGACTGCTTTGAACATCCAGAAAAAATTGTAACAATGAAAAACAACTGCCTCACTATGATCAAAAATGAGATTAATATGGATGGCATGGTGTCGCATTTTGTCAGTGTTTTTCAGAACAAGTAAAGTATCAGTTAAGTGAGCTGTGAATAAAAAAAAGATATTGTTAGTGGTTCCTCTGCCCCCGCCCATGCATGGCTCAAACCTGATGAATCAAAGTGTGGTAAGTTGTCAGGAGCTCTATGAAAAATATACTGTCAAGGTGCTGCCTTTACATTATGCAACCAGCATTGCCGATATCGGCGCTATTCGGGGGGGGAAATTTTTCACTTTGGGAGGTTACCTTGTCAAACTCCTGCAACTGATTGTTACATTTCGGCCGGATGGCGTCTATTTTGTTCCGGCTATAACCGGTATGTCTTTTTACCGGGATTGCTTGTTTGCGTTAATTTTCAAATGTTTCGGTATCCATGTTATGTATCATTTGCATGGAAAGGGGATAAAAAATAAATTAGATTCTCCATTTCTGTTTAAACTCTATCGTTGGTTTTTTCAGGACGCCACCATTATCCATTTATCGCCTTTACTGTATGAGGATATACAGGGTGTTGTTCCTGTTAATCGATGCACATTTCTCCCCAATGGTATAGAAGATCTTTACCTGGACCTGTCTATCAATGAAAAACATGCGAACGGGGAACCAGTCATCCTTTTTCTATCAAATCTGGTTCCATCAAAGGGGCCAGTTGTCCTTTTAGAGGCCTGTCGGTTTTTAAAAGATAAGGGTTTGGAGTTTAAAACGTATTTCGTTGGTAATCCTTCAACAGAACTTACTAAGGAGATATTTTCTGAAACTATTGACCGGTTGCGCTTGCGAAGCCATGTTAAATACCTTGGTCCCAAATATGGTAAAGATAAGCACGAGATTCTGGCACAGGCAGATATTCTTGTCTTTCCAACATATTTTTCGAAAGAAGCATTTCCTCTTATAGTATTGGAAGCCATGGCTGCCGGTCTGCCGGTCGTTTCAACTCGCGAAGGAGCCATACCGGAAATCATTGATGACGGGGTTACAGGTTTCATTATTGATAAGCAAAACCCTGGTAAATTGGCAGAGAAACTTGAGTACCTGATTTCTAATCTGGATCAAGCAAAAAAAATGGGGCAGGCAGGCAGGGCAAAATTTGAGCAAAATTATACCATAGAAAAATTTTATCATAACTTGGTTGAAATTTTTAATGAGGTTATGGGCGCACAAGATAGTGAGGTACGATGAAGCTCAGGGAATTATTTTTATTTAAGCCCTACTTTGAAAAAAAAAGGCTTCTGAAAAAAACAGAATTTTTGTCAGCAGAAGAGCTTCGAGAATTACAAAAACTATACCTCCATAGGGTACTCAAACACGCATTAATTAATATACCATATTATCGAGACCGAATTAGTGTAGGTTTTGCGCAATATGATATAGACCCTTTAGATCTGATAAAGAAATTCCCCATTATCGATAAAAATATTGTCAGAAAGCAAATCAATCAATTTGTTTGTGGTCCTAAAATCCGTCGTTTAAAAGCCACAACTGGTGGTTCAACCGGACAACTTTTTGTGTTTTATATGGATCGGTTTAGAACACGTCAGATGGAAAAGGCCTTTATCTTTGATATGTGGAGCCGAGTTGGTTACAAGTTTGGTGATCCAATTTTCAATCTGAGGGGCCGAACGCCCCAAAAAGACAAATTTACATACCATGATAGGCTTTTTAATGCTTACTATGCGTCATCATTCAATCTGAAGCTTGCTACGATTGAGAAATACGTCAAGGCCATTGATCAGATTGAGCCATGCTACTTACACGGTTATTCCTCGACCATGTATCAGCTGGCGAGCCTCATGGAAAAAGCCGGGTTGCGCTTCAGGAATGCTCTCAGGGCCGTTTTTTGTGGCTCGGAAAAACTTTTTCCTTATCAACAGGAATTGATTGAAAAGGTTTTTTCCTGCCGAGTTTACTCCTGGTATGGTCATAGTGAATGTCTTGCCTTGGGCGGAGAGTGTGAACATTCACGCTCCCTACATTTTTATCCTCAGTATGGTTATGTTGAAATGATTCCTACTGGGATAAAAAATGCGTCTGGAAAAGAAATTTATGAAATTGTGGCCACCGGTTTCAATAATTATGTAATGCCGCTGATTCGTTACCGGACAGGTGATTATGCTGTCCTATCTGATGAGAATAAATGCAGTTGCGGTCGCAACTATCTTCTTGTTGACGAGGTTGTCGGAAGAGAACAAGAGTTTGTCGTTGATGTACAGGGTGAACTAGTCAGCGCCACTCTCTTGATTTTTGGCCAACACCTTCCTGTCTTTGCAGGTCTCGATGGCCTTTATTTGAAACAAAAGAAACCAGGCAAGATTACGATTTTTATGAAGAAAAATGTGGCTTTTAATGATGACGATTTTTCAGAGATGAAATCAAAAATAACCGATCTTCTTGGTGATCGCTTTGAAGTAATTTATGAGTTTACAGACAAAATTCCTAGATCGTCAATAGGAAAAGCGAGACTTGTCAAGCGGGATCTTGACATTAATCAATTTTTTCACAAAATTAGTTAGGAATCCATGAAACAGCTTGTTCAGAAACTTAAAAACGGCTCTATGCAGGTGCTGGAAGTACCGATTCCCCAGCTTCAGAATGGCCGACTCCTGGTCCGCACTCATTACTCCCTCATCAGTGCCGGAACCGAGGGCAGTACCGTTGCAACTGCCCGAAAGGGTTTGTTTGGCAAAGCCAAAGAACGCCCCCAGCAGGTCAAACAGGTATTTGATACACTGAAATCTCAGGGACCGACGCAGACTTACCGGGCGGTGATGAAGAAGTTGGATGCCTATTCTCCTCTTGGCTACAGTTCAGCTGGTAAGGTTGTTAGTGTGGCAGATGATGTCAAAGGATTTGCCGTCGGTGATCTTGTTGCTTGTGCCGGAGTTGGTTATGCCAATCATGCAGAAGTTGTTGCCGTGCCGGCCAACCTTTGCGTTAAGCTTGCGCCTGATGCCAATCTCAAACACGCCGCCTATAATACTGTTGCGGCAATTGCTTTACAAGGAACGAGGCAAGCGGATTTGCGGCTTGGCGAAAATTGTGCCGTGATCGGCCTTGGTCTGATCGGGCAGTTGACCTGTTTGATGCTGCGGGCTTCCGGGATTAAAGTTGCCGGTATTGATATTGATCCTTACGCGTTTGAAATGGCCCGGGGGCATTGTGTTGATGTAGGTTTTGAGCGCTCAACTTCGGGAATCGCAGAGAAAATCAAAACGTTCAGCGGTGGATTGGGGGTTGATGCGGTGGTTATTACTGCCGGGTCGTCAAGCCTGGACCCGATAAATTTTGCCGGAGAATTGGCGCGAAAAAAGGGTCGGGTGGTGGTGGTTGGAGCAGTACCCACCGGCTTTGATCGTGATCCCCATTATTATCGGAAAGAGTTGGAACTTAGAATGTCCTGTTCCTATGGACCAGGCCGCTATGATCCACAATACGAGGAAAAAGGGATAGATTATCCTAGTGCCTATGTACGCTGGACGGAAAACCGCAACATGCAGGCTTTCCAGGAACTGGTTTACTCAGGAAAGATCGATATTGATTATCTAACTACCCATGAATTCACCCTGAAAGATGCTGCCGCGGCTTATGATCTTATCTTGAAGCGAAGTGAGCCGTTTCTGGGGATCGTGCTTCGCTATGATGTTGGCAAGCCTTTAAGTTTTGAGAAAATTGTCACCGGCAAAGCTAAAGCTGCCGGCAGGGTGTCACTGGCCTTTGTGGGGGCCGGCAGCTACGCCCAGGGAAACCTGCTGCCTAATATTCCCAAAAATGATCAGAATGTGGTTTGTAAAGGAGTGATGACCTCTTCCGGGACGACTTCCAGGCGGGTTGCCGAGCGTTTTGGGTTTGAATTCTGTACGGCAGATGAAAATGATATTTTTCTTAACGATGAAATAAATACGGTTTTCATCGCTACCCGGCATGACAGTCATGCTGCTTATGTCAAAAAAGGTTTGCAGGCGGGGAAAAATATCTTTGTGGAAAAGCCGCTGTGCCTTTCGATAGCCGAGCTAGAACAAATCGAAGAAATTTTGCTTGCTGCCGGTTCTTCAGCACCGTTGCTGATGGTTGGCTACAACCGGCGCTTTGCCCAGTTGGCCAGGCTGCTGAAAGAAAAGATGGGTAGAGGATCCATATCGATGATCTATCGGATCAATGCCGGTTCTATCCCGCCGGAGAGTTGGATTCAGGACCCGGAGATTGGTGGCGGTCGTATTATCGGGGAAGTATGTCATTTTGTGGATTTCCTGACCTTTATCTGTGGGGCGCTGCCGGTTCGAGTTTATGCCGCTGCGCTTCCTGAACCTAACAACTTGCAGGATGTGGTGAATGTCAGTCTGGAGTTTGCCAATGGTTCTATCGGGACCATCTCTTATTTCGCTAATGGTTCCAAATCCTTGGAAAAAGAGTATGTGGAAATTTACCAGGCCGGAGTCACCGGGATTTTAAGGAATTTTAAAGAGCTAGGGATTTACAGTGGCGGCAAGCCGGAACGCAAAAAGCTCATCAACCAGGATAAGGGCCAGAAAATGATGGTTGAGAGTTTTATCAAAACAGTTAAGGATGGGGGGCATGTACCAATTCCGCATGCAGAAATATTGGCAGTCAGCCGAACAACATTCAAGGTATTGGAGTCTTTACACAGCAGGGAAGCCTTGTTGGTTTAGTAGCAGGTTGGAATAACACGCCGGGAGAAGTTTATCTTTGGATGTTCACAGATACATTGCCGCTTTGTCAGAATTTATCGAGAACAGAAATTTTGCCGGTTACGATCCCTACGATGCCCTCAACAGCCCGGTAATCCGGATACTGACTTTCGGCT
This sequence comes from Deltaproteobacteria bacterium, assembly GCA_019310825.1. Classification (GTDB taxonomy): domain Bacteria; phylum Desulfobacterota; class Dissulfuribacteria; order Dissulfuribacterales; family UBA3076; genus UBA3076. The sequence continues at coordinate 5,557 of JAFDDO010000116.1, forward strand.
GGAAGTATGGCCGAATTGCCTGGACGCAGTTAATGCGGCGGCTTCCGTTTAATCTGCGCCCGTTATTGCTGGTTCCTCAAGAGCATAATCCCAAGGGATTGGGGCTTTTTTTAGGTGGTTATGTAAAATTATATAAGGTCAATCCCCATCCGGCAATTCTGGAAAAAGTTAACTACCTGCTTGAATTGCTGGCAAAACTTCGCAGCTTGGGTTATTCCGGCAGTTGCTGGGGGTATAATTTTGACTGGCAGTCCAGGGCCTTTTTTATTCCCAAAAATACTCCTACCGTTGTTAATTCTTCTTTTATCGGTCATGCGTTACTGGATACCTGGGAAAGCACAGGTGAACAGCGTGCTTTGGATATGGCCGTTTCCATTAAAGTTTTTTTGCTGCAGGATCTGTATCGCAAAGTTGAGGGTGACACTTTCTGTTTCAGCTATACGCCCATCGACCATACGGCGGTTCATAATGCCAATCTCCTGGGCGCTTCGTTATTGATTCGCCTGTCTCAGGTTACGGGTGAAGAATGTTTGCGGGAGGCGGCACTGGCCAGTCTGGCTTACAGCATGAAATATCAGCATGATGATGGTACTTGGTATTATGCTGAAACCGCCATGCAGAGCTGGATTGATTCTTTCCATACCGGTTTTAACCTGGAGGCAATTCGGCGTTTTCTGCGTGCGGGGGTAGGCCAGGAATATCTATCGGATTATGAAAAGGGGGTTGCGTATTATGCCGAAAATTTTTTTCTGGCTGACGGCACGCCCAAATATTATCATGATCGGGTGTATCCCATTGATATCCATGCGCTGGCCCAGGCGGTGGTATTTTTTGCCGGTGAGGGTGAAAAATACCTGGAGCTGACCGAGCGGATTATGCGCTGGATGCTGGAAAATATGTGGGATGCGCGGGGTTATTTTTATTCCCGCAAAGGACGTTATCTGACTAATAAAATTCCTTATATGCGCTGGGGGCAGGCCTGGGCCTTTCATGCCCTGACGGAATATGTCAGGATGAATGCTGAATGATGGAAGATTATAAAAATCTGCCCTGCCCGTTGCAGGTAATGTCTTTGCAGCCAATCATGACCGAGAGCTGGCCGATTTTATCAACAGCGCCCAGGTGTTTATCTGTGACGGTATTGGAGCGGCTCTCTCTGTCAGGGTGCTGCATGGCCGGTCGGTCAGAAGAATTACCGGCGTAGCGCTTTTCTATGAGCTGGTAAAAAAAGCTTCCGAGAAGGGATGGAAGGTCTATCTCCTTGGTGCTTCTCCCGAGTCTAACAAGAAGGCTTCTGA
>JAFDDO010000117.1 GCA_019310825.1 Deltaproteobacteria bacterium
TGTAAGGGCTATACCTGTAACCCCGACAGCCTCGCCAAAGAGGTTGGCCTGGGAGATTGCATTTTGTCCTGTGGTTGCATCCAGCACTATCAGGACCTCATGAGGGGCTTCCTCGACTTTTTTGGAGATTACTCTGCTGATTTTTTTAAGCTCTTCCATAAGGTTGACTTTTGTGTGTAATCTCCCTGCCGTGTCTACTATCACTATATCGACATCCCGCTTGATGGCGGCTTCCATGCCGTCAAAAGCTACTGCGGACGGGTCAGATCCGGCACTGTGCTTTATAACTGATACATCAATGCGCTTTCCCCAGATCTCAAGCTGTTCTACTGCAGCTGCCCTGAATGTATCCGCTGCCACAAGAAGGACGTTTTTGCCCTCTTGCTTCAGTCTGCAAGCAAGTTTGGCTATGGTAGTGGTTTTTCCAACACCATTTACACCAACTACCAGGACTACAAAGGGCTTGGGTGTCCATGTGATTTGAGCCGAAGGCACTTTAAGTAAATTTACTATCTGTTCTTTTAGTCGCTTTTTCAAAGCCAAGGGGTCCTGAAGCTCCTTTTTCTTTACCTCAACGCGCAGCTTCTCAAAAATATTTTGGACAGTGGTTACCCCCATATCTGCCATTACCAGGAGTTCTTCCAGTTCGTCCAGGAGTTCAGGATCTATCTCCTGCCGCCCAAGGAGGAGTTGGTCCATCTGTCGGACAAACCCGCCTCTGGTCTTTCCCATCTGCTCCTTCAGGCGCTTAAAGAGACCAAGCCGAGGTGCTCCGGCTTCCATGCCTTTTTCCTGAATGGAATCGGATTGATTAGATGGTTCGGAAGATTCCTGAGTAGACGAATTAGTTACTAGTTCTTTGGCCCCTGTATGTTCCTCAGGCTCGTGGGAGGAAGGTCTCTTTAGTTCCTCTTCTTGTCCGGCTATTTTTTTAATCCATTTTTTGAACATGGGGTTTTTTGAATAAAAATAAATATTTTTTGCCTTTATAGACTTGCCAAAGTTAACCTTGATCTGATATTAACGTACTTGTATTTAATAGCAACTTCCCGGGAACAAAGCAAAAAATGCAACATCAGTATTCAGAAGCATTTATCAAAACGTCATTTTTTGCCACCTAAGAGAGTTTTACTCTTACTGATTCTCTCACGGGGACTTACAGGGTTTGCCTAATGGTTGCCTTGCTCTTTAATAAAATTTGGAATTTTGTAAATGGTTTTAGAGAAAGAAGAGGATTCAGATGAACAAATCAGATCTCATAGAAGTTCTTTCAGAAGAGGCAGAACTGAATAGTCAATCGGCCGAGTTTGTGGTGGAAGAGGTTTTTAGTGCCATGGCAGAGGCTTTAGTGCAGGGAGAAGGGGTGGAGATTCGCGGTTTTGGGAGCTTCAAAGTGAGGGAATATGATTCTTACACTGGCAGAAATCCCAAGACCGGTAAAAATATTTCGGTATCACCGAAAAAATTGCCATTCTTCAAGGTTGGGAAGGAATTGCGCGAGAGGGTAATAGACAAGGTAGGGCAGGGGGATAAATAGTTTTAGCCTACTTCTTCAATTTCAAAACCCTCTAGAAGTAGTTTTGCCGCAGTGACCCCAATTTGTGCGGTTATACCACAAGAAGGACTCCTTGCTTTTAGAAAGCATTGTTTAACACCCAAGGTGTTTGCCAGGAAGACAGTTTGCTCAGCGCCCTGCTTAAATGCCTCTGTGACATCTTGCCCATCTATAGTCAAGACCCTTGCTTGACCATTTAAGACATCTATGCCGTTTCCATAATAGATATCAGCAGCAGGTCTGGGTGTCGTTAGGCCGCCTAGTTGCTCAGGGCAAACGGGCAAGATATTTGTTCCTTTGAGCTTATCAAGCAATCGGATATCAGAATTGCTTTTCCCGTCGTACCGACAGGAGAGTCCTATCAGGCAGGCGCTAACAAGTATCATTATGATTCTGCTGAAAGCATTCCTAATTTTGGAAAACCACTGGCGGTTTTTCAGGCTCTCTCTCTTCTATATGACCGATAACAAAGGCCTGCTCGTCAAGTGCATGGGTTTGGAAAAGCAGGTCCTGTGCGTCGGCCTCGGGCACTATGAGTACCATACCGATACCGCAGTTGAATGTCCGGAACATTTCTTCTTCAGATATGTTGCCTTTTTCCTGTAAGAAATGAAAGATGGGCGGGATCGGCCAACTGCCCTTTTTGATCACTGCCCGGCAAGATTTGGGGAGTATCCTGGGTATATTTTCCAGGAAAGCGCCACCTGTAATATGCACCATGCCGGTGACTCGTTGTTGCTTTAGCAGATGGTTGATTGTACTGGAATATATCTTTGTGGGTGTCAGTAACACTTCTCCCAGGCTAAGTTCTCCGATCTCAGGCACCTTGTCCGAGACGGCAAGCCCGAGTTTTTCAAAACAGATCTTTCTCACCAGGGAAAAACCGTTGCTATGGAGTCCGGCTGATGATAGGCCTATCATCACTTGGCCTACCCCTATTTCGGAGCCGTCGATGATCTTGTCCCTGTCCACGACCCCAACAACAAATCCTGCAAGGTCATAGTCATTTTCTGCATATAACCCGGGCATTTCAGCAGTCTCGCCGCCGATAAGGGAACAGCCTGCCTCTTTGCACCCATCTGTAATGCCCTTAATGACATCTGTTGCCTTTTCAGGATCCAGCTTGCCTGTGGCAAAGTAGTCCAGGAAAAACAGTGGTTCGGCCCCACATACCAGTATGTCGTTAACACACATTGCAACGAGGTCGATCCCAAGGGTCTTATGCATATTGCACATGGTGGCGATCTTGATTTTGGTCCCTACGCCGTCAGTTGAAGAGACCAGGACAGGCTCATGGTAGCGATCAAGGTCAAGCGCAAAAAGTCCGGCAAAGCCGCCTATTTCCGTGAGGACTCCACGCTTGAAAGTGGAGGCGACCATCGGCCGTATCCTTTTTACTAGTTCATTGGCCTTATCTATGTCTACGCCTGCCTGGGCATATAGTGAATCATTTTTCACAACATTTTCCTCTTAGTCAGAAGTACTTGTAAACCGTCTATCTATAGAAGTCAATCTGGAGGTGGGGGCGGATGCCCTTTAGATCCATGGCTTTGCAAGCAGGTCATGTAATCCGGAATTTCTTGTTCCTTAATTTTTCACTTTACCTCTGACAGCCAGCAGGCCTTTTTCGGGTTTCAAAGCATAATTTGGCACAAACACCCATTATGGTGCAATCCGCCTGCGGTTGAAACCCTCCAAAAGTCTGCTGTCTGTCAGGGAGTGTGAACAGTTACTCTTGTCCGATTGGCTGTATAGTGATTAAGTTATTTGAAGGACAGCGGGAGACGGTAAATGATTGACAAATATTCTATAAAGCTGCTTATAGGCACTGATTATCCGATCCTTGAAAAGATCCGGTGTGCAGAGAGGCTTTTTAATGTCTATGGCCGGGAGTTGTTGTCCGACAAGGCAATTATGTCTTTACTCGAGATTTACCGGCAGACTATTCAGCAATCATGGATACAGATGAAGAGTACAGGGGTCATTGCCGAGTGTACTGATTGCGCCGCAAATGACGGAGGGAGCTGTTGCGGAAAGGGCGTAGAGGACCATTTTGACGTGGCCCTTCTTCTAATTAACCTCCTGATGGGTTGCCGTTTTCCTTCAGAACCCTGGGATGAGACAGGCTGCTGGTTTCTTGGGAAGCGGGGCTGCGGGATTTCTGCTAGGCACGTTATCTGCGTGAATTATATCTGTAAACGGCTTTATAGTAAACTTGAGAAAAGTGGGCTAAGGTTGTTGCAGGAAAAAATAGTATTGGAAACAGACGCGGGTTTTGCCTTGGAAGAGAGTATCAAGAAGTGGCTGAGGAACAAAGGACTTTGAAGCACGAAAAATGGATGTCTGAGGCATTGAATCTGGCGGCAAGTGCCCTGTCAAGGGGTGTTTTTCCAGTAGGGTGCGTCCTGGTATCCGGAGATTTGATTGTGGGGTCGGGAGTCAGATCACATACCATGTCTGGGGATGTGAACGAGCTTGATCATGCCGAGGTATGTGCCCTTAGGGACTGGATTGAAAGAGGGCGTCCACTGGGGCACGGAAATAATACAGACATCACTGCATACTGCAATCTTGAGCCATGCCTTATGTGTCTTGGGGCTCTTATCCTAAACGGTATCAAGAGGATAGTTTATGCCTATGAAGATGTCATGGGCGGGGCAACAGGCCTGGATTTTTTAAGACCCATGACCGGTGCGGCCGGGAAAGTTGGTTGTCTCTTTAATGACAATCTCTATGCCAAGAGCCACGTTGAAATTCTGGGAGGAGTTAAGAGAAAAGAGAGCCTGGCCTTTTTTAAGAGGTTTTTTTCTGATCCGGCACAATCCTACTGGAGAAACAGCCTTTTGTATAAGTATACACTTGAACTGTCATGACCGGGCATTTTGTTACTCATGAATATGAAAATTGGCCGCCCGCTCGCTGCCGGTTTTGCAGATGACCCAAGTCTGTGTGGGCCTTGTGGTTAATTCAAAAAGTATTTTTGTTGGAATCAGTTATTGAAATTTATGAAAATAGAACGCCGAACAGTCCAATTCCAGCCCAACACGCGGAATTTCTTTTTTCACATACTCACTCAGTGTAATCTCCGTTGTCGCCACTGCTATATCAACCCGGAACAGCATGGTAGGCAGATCCTGGATGAGAGGACTCTGGCCCGGTGGCTGGCCATCTTTGCAAACAATTACCCAATCACCAAATCACCAAATCACCGAATTCCTCAATCCCCAAATAATACAAATGTCATATTTCTTGGCGGAGAGCCCACTCTCAGTCCTGCGTTGCCTCATGGCATCAAAGAAGCAAGGCGTTTGGGCTATGCCTCCATAACAGTGGATACCAACGGTTATCTCTTCAATGATATCCTTGACATGGTTTCTCCTGAAGATCTGGATTATTTCAGTTTTAGCCTTGATGGCTCCCATCCGAAAGTCAACGATTTTATCAGGGGAGAAGGGGTCTTTGATATATGCACTTCCGGGATCAGACTGGCATTAGAGAAGGGGTTCGGGGTGAGCGTCATTTTTACGGCAAGCCGCATGAATATTCATGACCTTGTTAATATGCCGCCGCTACTAACAGATTTGGGAGTGAAGCGCTTTTTTATACAGGTTATAGGTATCAGGGGCAAACCTGCCAGGAAGGGCGAGACAGCCCTTCAGCTCAGCCGGGAAGAATGGGAGACAGTTGTCCCAGAGGTTGCAGGCAAGGCTGCTGAAAAAGGTTTGCATGTGACATATCCCAAGGTGTTCTTAAGGCCTGATGAGACCTTTGCCTGTGCAGGCCTTGTTGCTGATAATTATTTTGTGTTCCCTAATGGCAGGGTTTACACATGCCCTCTATGTGAAGACTATCCAATACACTCCATGGAGATTGTGGACGGTGTGCTCAAGGAGCGCCCTCCCATAAGGGAGTGTGACCTTTTCTCACTTCAGATTCCCGAAGGCTGTGTGCTAAACAAAATACTCCACCCAGGGAATATCTCATACGACTCAGACGGCAGGCCCGTCAGCCGCATAGCCTGTTGCATGCTCAAGGAGGAGGTCCTGCCAGCAGAGAGGTGATATCTACCTTCCGGGAGATTAGCCCCTGTGTCATGAGGATCTCAGCGGTTTGTTTCCATGCCTTGGTGTCAATCGTTCCGATGGCCTTGGGGCTTTCAGGAACCACAAGTGCCCTGGTTGCAGCAAGTTGCTTCTGTATAACAGGGACAGGAGTCTCCGGATCAAGCCGGTGAATCGTTTCGGCCACCTTGAACTCCAGTCCTGAATCCATCGCATCTCTCCAGCCCTCCAGAACGGCTTCTGTAAAGACTTGGACCATTTGTGGCTGCTCGCTGTAGACTTTTTTTGAGGTTATGAGGGAGTTAGCCACGAATCGAATTCCAAAGGTGTTGGGGTTGAAAAAGCCAGCCTGTTTTCCGGTTTGCGCCATTTTTCCCTGGAGGATTATCCCCTGAGTATTACGATATACCGGCCAAAGCTCGACCTCGCCTTTCCAAAAGGGGTTGAAGTCGTAATGAACAGCATAGAGCTCCAGGTCGTCCGGGCCGATTTTGTACATTCTCAAAAGGGCCGATAATATGGCCTCGTCATTACCGCCGTATGTAAGGCCGACACAAAGACCTTTCAGGTCCTGAGGTTTTACTATAGTCAGCTTGTCCTTGGCATATATCCACTGAAGGGGATTGACCTGGAATATCTGGGCGAGCACCACCACATGGGCCCCTTTAGCAGCGGCCCGGATCACCTGATCCGCCGAGGCTATTCCAAAATGGGCTCTTCCAAGTTCGAGGTCCTTTATGGCGTCCTGTTCAGGACCACCTTCGCGAAGCTTCACTGTGAGGCCGTGGGCCTTGAATATGCCTGATTCCTGAGCCCAGATTTCTCCTGCCACACTTGCGTTATAAAGCCACTTGAGCCGGCAAACTACCGGACTGATGTTTACGGGCTTTATTGTGTTATCCTTTATTTCAACCTGAGGGGCCTCGTTTGATGTGCATGCGGTAAGACAGAGGAGAAAAATGACCCATATCGTCAGGGCATTGAAGCAACCATG
>JAFDDO010000010.1 GCA_019310825.1 Deltaproteobacteria bacterium
CCTATATCACTTCACAGGGTTCAAAACAGTCATAGAAGATTAGTGGGCGTTCACAGGTTCAGAGTCCATGTTAAAAGATGAACGTCGAACATCGAACATCGAACGTCCAACGTCGAATGAAAAACGAATATCCAATAGGTTGAAGGCCGAAGGCTGAAGTATACTGATATCCAGCCTTCTGCAATAATTAGCAGCTTTTTTTCAAGGTCATAAGTCTGTTGATTCATCTTTTCCCATTCAACATTCGATGTTGGACGTTCGATGTTCATTTTTTTCCGTTCGATCAACCAACTAAAGCAGGTGTACAATTGCAGGAATTGATAGTAGTGTCAACGCATACTATCAAGCTTTGAGTTTAAAGTGCCTTAAGTGAGCTAAAGTTGTGGCGCGCGCTTTCGGCGTGGTTAATGTAAATAGATAAAGCGAAGCAATACCTTTGCTTTAGGCGCTATTCCGGTTTATTCAGGTTATGGTAAGTATCTATTAAATGCGAAAGAAAAACGTACCCCAGGATAGCGGCATATTGGATCGATGGCATGAGATTAAATACGCGATCGACGATGACGGCTGTTATGTTTTAGCCCCGAGCGTTGGCTGGGAACCAGCCAATATTGCCAATAAACAGGCATGGGAGCTCATAAGTAAACAATTGGACGATGTGATTAAGCGGATACAGGCCCAGGACCTAAGCCCTTTGGCATATTACATGGTAAAAAACCAGATGGATATCAGGCTGTTGGCCAAATATGTCCGCCTGTCTCGCTGGAGGGTGAGGCGGCATCTCAACCCTGCTGCATTCAGGCGTCTTAAGACCTCAATCCTGGAACGATATGCCAAAACTTTCAATGTTTCCACAGAGCAACTTTTTGACGTTCCGGAATCTTCAATTTTTGATAATGGTCCCAAATAGCCTGAAAATCAATTTTGTGCACCGGCAATCGGCACACTGCGAAAGCGGGGTTGCTGCGAATCTCCTTTCTCACCATGGTATCAACATATCCGAGTCCTTGGCCTTTGGTATCGGCGCGGCGCTGTTTTTCGGCTATTTCCCTTTTATCAAGATCAATGGTTTGCCATTGACGACATTTCGTGGTGCTACGGGACAGATCCTTAAAAGAGCGACCAAAGGGCTTGGAGTTCAGGCCAAGAGGCACAGATTTCGAGACCCGGAGAAGGCCATGAATGCCCTTGACCGTATTATTGGCCAAGGGATTCCGGTTGGAATGCAGACCGGCGTCTATTGGCTTCCATACTTTCCTCCGGCGCTCAGGTTCCATTTTAATGCTCACAATATCGTTGTTTATGGTAAGGAGGGTACGGAATATCTTGTCAGCGATCCTGTATTTGACGAACCGGTTGTCTGTTCCCGTACAGACTTGATTAAGGCGCGTTTTGCCCAAGGTGCCTTGGCCCCAAAGGGAAAGATGTACTACCTTACACGTGTGCCGGATCATGTCGATATCGCCATGGCTATTGTCAGAGGCATAAGAGATGTCTGCAAGACCATGTTGAAGATCCCTTTTCCCCTCATTGGGGTCAGAGGTATCCGTTTTCTGGCCAGGCAGATTGCAAACTGGCCGGAAAAGCTTGGGGAATCCAGGGCCTCCCTTAATATTGGACATGTTATCAGGATGCAGGAAGAGATCGGCACAGGCGGCGCTGGATTTCGTTTTATCTATGCGGCTTTTTTACAAGAGGCTGCGGAAATTCTGGGGGAGAAACGACTACTCAATATTTCCAAGAGGATGACGGAAATTGGCGATCGGTGGCGCGAATTTGCATTATTTGGCGTGCGTAACTGCAAAGGACGGGCGTTAGAAGGAAACACCTATCCTGCTATGGCTGATATCTTGCTTGACTGCGCTAACCAGGAAGATAAGCTGTTCAGAGATTTGGCAGACCTTATCAGTTAGCTCAGGTATGTTTACAAAAAATTGTATACTACCTGTTTCCTTGCACAACACAGATTTCCGGCAAATCCTGGATCTCTTAACCCTGTAAGGGATTATGAATTATTTTGTCTTGACAAATTTAATGTAAAAAGTTAAAAACCGCGCCTCTCATCTTATATGGGGGGAGATAAAAAAAGATTTAGAGATTAAATATTTTTTCCGAGGCAACATAGACAATGAATAGAGATCCTGCAATGGTAAGAAACATTGGCATTAGCGCCCACATTGATGCAGGCAAGACCACTCTTACCGAAAGAATTCTTTTTTATACCCAACGAATTCACGCCATCCACGACGTGAAAGGCAAGGACGGCGTCGGAGCTACCATGGATTTCATGGAGCTCGAAAAAGAACGGGGAATAACCATCACTTCTGCCGCCACGTACTGCGAGTGGAAGGGCTATGAGATAAACATCATTGACACCCCGGGGCATGTAGATTTCACCATCGAAGTGGAGAGGGCCCTCAGAGTCCTGGATGGTGGCGTACTGGTCCTTTGCTCTGTTGGAGGTGTACAGTCTCAGTCTATTACAGTTGACCGGCAGATGTCCAGATACAAGGTCCCGTGCATTGCCTTTATAAACAAGTGCGACCGTAGCGGTGCCAATCCGTTTCGCGTTATAGAGCAACTCAGGGAAAAGCTGAACCACAACGCAGTCGCAATGCAAATACCTATAGGCATTGAAGCGGACTTTCAGGGAGTTGTGGACCTTATCTCCATGAAGGCCATGTACTTTGATGGCCCAAGCGGCGAGCAGATACGTTTGGAAGAAATACCTCAAGGGCTCCGCGCAGAGGCCGAAGCCCGCAGGGAAAGCCTTATTGACGCTGCTTCAATGTTCTCTGATGAACTTATGGAGGCCGCCCTTGATGAAAAAGTCACAGCAGATGTCTTAATTGACGCGATAAGAAACGGGACTCTTGCTCGCGGACTTACCCCTGTATTCATTGGATCTGCTTATAAGAATAAGGGGGTCCAACCTCTCCTTGATGCAGTAACTCACTATCTGCCGCAACCCATGGAAGTTGAAAACTTCGCCCTGGATATGGAAAATGGGGAAGTTGAAAAAAAACTTGAAACAGATTTTTCAAAATCTCTTGTAGCCCTTACGTTCAAACTGGAAGAAGGTCGTTACGGACAACTTACTTACATTAGGGTGTATCAGGGGACCCTTTCCAAGGGGGACACCATAGTAAATTCCAGAACCGGTCGAAAGGTCAGGGTCGGCAGGGTCGTACATATGCATGCCGATCAGATGGAGGAAATAGGGTCTCTCCCTGCCGGCTATATTGGAGCCCTCTTTGGCGTTGAATGCTCGTCCGGTGATACCTTCACCTCTCCTGGAACCAGATATAGCATGACCTCCATGCACATACCTGAGCCGGTTATCTCACTGGCAATTGGCCCCAAGGACAACAAGGCCCAGGTCAAAATGTCTAAGGCCCTTTCCAGATTTACCAGAGAGGACCCGACGTTCAGGGCGTACGTTGACCATGAGACCGGAGACACTATCATTTCCGGCATGGGAGAACTTCATCTTGAGATATATGTTGAGCGAATGCGCAGGGAATACGGTGCAGATGTTACCACGGGCATACCGCAGGTCGCATACAGAGAGACTATTACCCGACAGGCCGACTTCAACTATACCCATAAAAAGCAGACAGGTGGTGCGGGTCAGTTTGGACGGGTAGCCGGTTACATGGAGCCTGTTAAAGACGAATTTGTCTTTGAAAACAGGATAGTCGGTGGCTCCATACCCACTGAGTTTATCTCTTCCTGTGAAAAAGGTTTTAAGAAAAGCATAGAGAAAGGACAGTTGTTGGGCTTTCCTGTTACAGGAGTAAAAATTGTCATCAACGACGGTCAATCCCACCCGGTGGACTCTTCCGACATGGCTTTTCAGGCAGCATCCCGCAGGGCCTTCCTGGAAGGCTACAGAAAGGCCAAACCTGTCATACTGGAACCTATAATGAAGGTAGAAGTGGAGACTCCGACTGAATTCCAGGGAGCTGTAATGGGATCACTTAACCAGCGAAGGGGGATGATCCTGGGTACACAGGATGAAGGAAATATAAGCGTAATAGAGGCTGGGGTCCCACTTGCTGAGATGTTCGGTTACTCCACAATCCTGCGCTCAGGAACCCAGGGGAAGGCCCAGTTCACCATGGAATTTTCCACCTATCGTCAGGTACCCAAAAGCGTGGCAGACGAATTGATAAAAAAAGCTGCTGAGGAAAAGAAAAAAGCTGCATAAACCTGGTTTTAAAAGATTCAGAGTTTACCGAAAATCTGGACTAAACGGTGAGCCTGTAAACGTATACATTGTTTTTAAGTGGTCGCTCATGGTTTGAAGCTTGAAATTGGAAAATAGAAATTTGGAAGATTGGATATTTGCAAAATGGCAGAAGAGTTATCAGATATGTTCTGGTATGACTTTGATAAGTAGAACAAAACAGTACAAAAGCATGAAGGCCAAATTTCTAATTTCAACGTTACGTGAACGCTTAAGTTTTTAAAGAGGAAAAAAAGGTCTTTAACATGTCAAAAAACAATCTAATTCCTACAAATCCGCTGAAATTTATCAAGGAAGATGCCGGCCACCTCCTAGGGGACGGACAATTCGGCGCAATACTTGCTGGGGCTGGAGAGGGCAAAACTTCTTTCCTGATGCATCTGGCTCTGGACAACTTGCTTAGAGGAAAAAACGTACTTCATATATGTCTGGGGCAACCGATAAAAAAGGTATGTCTCTGGTACGATGAAATTCTCCACCGCATATCAGATCAATACGAGTTAAATAATACCAATGTGATGTGGGAGATGATACTTCCCCACCGTTTTATTATGACCTTTAGTATTGAGGATTTCAGCGTAGAGCGACTTGAAGAACGTCTAAACGACCTAACTGAACAGGGCATATTCTTTCCACAGATAGTTTTGTTAGACGGGTTGCCTTTCGACAAAACTGAGCAGTCATCATTGATCAAACTCAAAACACTGACCAAGGAACACGGTTTCCCCGTATGGTTTACTGTAATGATTCACAGAGAAGACAAAGTTGAACAACCTGATGACATCCCGTCCCCAATTAGTCACATATCAGACCTTTTTGAAGTAATATTAAAGCTTAAGCCTGCAGGACGTGAAATCAATGTTCAACTGATTAAGGGACCAAAGCTGGACAAAGTCCTATGATTAAAAATAGTGAGCGATAATATCCTCCTTTCTGTAAAAGGGCTTGAAATTGAGATCCGGACCAATAAAGGACCTGTATTCCCCGTAAGAGATCTTTCTTTTTCTATTAAAAAGGGGGAAAGTGTCTGTCTTGTTGGAGAATCCGGTTGTGGAAAAAGCGTTACTGCCCTTTCCCTGCCTGGCCTGCTTCCAAATCCTCCGTTCAAAATAAGAAGTGGGAAAATAGTATTTGAGGGCACAGATCTCATGGACCTCACCCTTGGTCAATTGTGCAGCATCAGGGGAAAGAAAATGGCCATGATTTTTCAAGAACCTATGACTGCTCTCAATCCGGTCTTTACAATCGGAGACCAGATTTCAGAAGCCATAACAACCCATGTCAAACTTCCCAAAAAGCAGGTTCGGGAATTGATTATTGAGCTTTTAAAACAGGTGGGAATGCCTGCACCGGAAGAGAGAATAACAACATACCCTCATCAGCTTTCAGGCGGACTGCGTCAAAGGGCTATGATAGCCATGTCCCTTGCATGTCAACCAAAATTTTTGATAGCAGATGAGCCCACTACTGCCCTGGACGTAACCATACAGGCCCAAATTCTTGAACTATTGAACAGGCTTCGAGAACAGCATAATCTCAGCCTCCTGCTCATCACTCACAACCTTGGAGTAGTGGCCCAGATAGCCCACAGAGTACTCATAATGTATGCCGGGAAAATAGTTGAAGAGGCCTTAATGGGCGATCTTTTCGACAATCCCCTCCATCCGTACACCCAGGGTCTTCTGGATTCAGTACCTTATGGTATTCCTGCAGACTCCAAGCGTCTCACTTCCATTCCGGGGAATGTCCCTGCCTTGAATGCTATTCCTTCAGGATGTGCCTTTCAGGACCGTTGTCCCAAGGCCATGGATATTTGTAGAAAGATAGAGCCTGAAGATTTGCGTCTGGAAAACAACAGACGCGTTTCCTGCCACCTGTTTAAATAAAGGGTATCAGGCGCCTCCACCAGGATTCCTCTGATTCTTTTACTCTGTCTGTCTCGGTAGTAGAGGTTTGCTGGAGTATTCTTTCCTCTTTGAGAAGATGCGCCGCTTTTACTCCTGCAGAAGTGTTCGGATAACGATCCATTGCAATCTCAAGACGATTTTTGGCCTGAGGCACCTGCTCGGTACGAATATACCATTGGGCTACCAAAATCTCATGTTGGGCCAGACGGTTCTTTGCCTCTGCTATTCGCTTACGGGCCTCGTAACTATAAGGACTATCCGGATATCTGTTAAGGAGCCTCTCATAGGTCTCAATGAGCTTGTGGGTGGAGGTCTGCTCACGATCAGGGCCTTCCATTAACCTGTAATAGCAGGAACCCTCCTGAAAGATCACATATATTACGGCCTCATTGGTGGGATGAAGCTTCTGAAACTCTTCATAAAGGGGGATGGCTTCGTCATAATTGCCCATGTGAAACTTGCAATCTGCAAGACGCAATTCCGCAAGCGTAGCATACGGACTGAAGGGATAACGATCCCTGACTTTTTGAAATATCTCCTCTGCCAGGATATAGCGCCCTTGCCCAAAGTAATCCATGGCCTTGTCAGATAGATCAACCTCGTTCTCCGATTTCGAGGGACCGGCTGCAGAACGAAACCCTGAAAACACGCCTTCATCTTTCCCGGCCTCAATGCCTTTGTCTTTGCCGGCACATCCGGGGAAAATGCCTATAATTAAAAGGCTTAAAAGCACAAGACATCTTGCCGATAATCCCCTAAGGCTTCTTATTCGATAATGCGGTCTATTCATCACAGACCTTTATAGACAATGCTGAATGGTGAATGCTGAATTATGGAAAAAGATTTAAAAGACATATACCTTAATTCAAAATTCAAAATTGTGTCTGAACGGTCCTTTCGTTCAGACACTGATTATGACAATGCCTTGTTAATAGCGGATTCGATAATGGCCTTCCCCACTGCACCAGTAATCTGCTCTACAACTTGCCCGTCCTTAAAAACGATTAAGGTGGGAATGGCCCTGATGCCATACCTGCCAGGAGTAGCAGGACTCTTGTCTACGTCCATCTTGGCTACTACTACTTTTTCGTCATATTTGCCGGCCAGTTCCTCAACGACCGGTGCAATAGCCAGGCATGGTCCGCACCAACTCGCCCAGAAATCAACCAGTACGGGCTTATCAGCTTTTAAGACCTGAGATTCAAACTCTGCATCTGTTACATGAATCAATTTATCTCCAGACATGATCTATCTATCTCCTATTATCAATAAATAAAGGGCTGAACCCCGGCATTTCTGCTTTTGTAAATCTCGTACTCTGTATTACACTAAGCATCCTTCACGATAAGTCAAAAGTAGCTTACACTTCGTTGCTTTTGTATTTTGGCAGTGAAATTTGAAACTAGTTTCCAGTTTCAATATCGGCATTCAATTCGATAATACACGCTTTTTAGTAAAAAGTGTAAACTGGAAAATGAAGGATGCCGTACAATCTATGTTTTGCATTAAAGCAGATATTAAATATTGTACGTGAATGTAGGCTAGGCTTAACTGACTGTCAAGAGACTTTAGACATTGCCGCTACTGCCTCATCTATTCTTTTCACCGGAAGGATCTCCAGGCTATCTGAGAACTTGAGACGATGAGATCCAGCCTGAGGAATAATGCACCTCTTGAGCCCCAGACGGGCAGCCTCGTTGAGTCTTAATTCCGTCCTCCCAACCGCCCTCACTTCTCCAGTGAGACCTACTTCTCCAAAGACAGCAGTGTCCATATTCAGGGGAACATCCCTTAGACTTGAGACCATAGCCATTATTACGGCGAGTTCACTTGCAGGCTCTGATATTTTAAGTCCACCAACCACATTTATGAAGATATCCCGGTCAAAAAGTGCCACACCCAGATGTCTTTCTGCAACCGCAATTAGCAAGGCCAGACGACTACTGTCAATTCCGGTTGAGGTCCGCCTTGGCATCGCCAGGTGTGAGGGACTTACCAGGGCCTGGATTTCTACCAGGATGGGGCGAGTACCTTCCATACATGGAACAATTACAGATCCCGGAACCGCCTTTGGCCTTTGGCCAAGGAAGACCTCAGAGGGGTTGGGAACTTGTTTCAGCCCGGCCTCAGTCATCTCAAAGACACCTATCTCATGAGTTGGACCATAACGGTTTTTTACAGTCCTTAGAAGCCGGAAGGTGTGACTACGATCCCCTTCAAAATACAATACAGTGTCCACCAGATGTTCAAGTACCCGTGGGCCTGCTATGGCCCCTTCCTTTGTTACATGACCCACAAGAATCGTCGGTATGCCTTTGGACTTGGCAAGCTGCATGAGCCGTGCAGTGGCCTCCCGGACTTGGGCCACGCTCCCGGGAGCTGATAATATTTCACCGCAGAACATGGTCTGTATGGAATCTACAGCCAGGACCGAAGGACTCTGTTCCTTCACAATCTCAATAATTCGATCAAGTTCCGACTCACATGCAACCCACAGACTTTCCGGAATTTTTCCCAAGCGCTCAGACCTCATCCTGATCTGAGCCAATGATTCTTCCCCACTGACATACAAGATTTTTTTTTGATTAGAGGCCAGGTGGCAGAGTATCTGCAAAAGCAATGTAGACTTGCCTATGCCCGGCTCTCCAGCCAATAGCACCAGGCTGCCCGGCACCAGCCCTCCGCCCAGCACCCGGTCCATTTCGTTCATCCCAATGAAAATTCTGGCCTCATCAACGTCTGTAGACACTTCCAACAGGGGTAAAGGAGCAGATTGACTCGCGCTTAAAAGACTTCGGCCTTTTCTAACAAGAGTATCTACAGGCTCGTCCACCAGTGTATGCCATTCTCCACACCCGGGACAACGACCAAGCCACTTAGCCGAAGTCTGGCCGCATAACCGGCACACATAGACTGTTTTGGTATCTTTATCTCTGCTCAAGGCCCAAATACCTTAGATAAATTTAGGAACAGTTACTAAAGTGAACTAAAGTTTGAAGTGTTAAAGTTAAAGTGTAGCTTTGCCCCGTCTATTTATATTAAACGTTCTGAAAACGCATATCACAACTTTAAACACTTTAGCTCACTTTAGGCACTTCAAACTCAATTAAATGGTATGGTAATGTAATCTTAACAATTACGCCGCCGCCTTCGCGGTCCATGAAACTGATCTCACCACCCATAGTCTCTAACAAACGGTCTACTATGGCAAGCCCCAGTCCGGTACCTTTTGTCTTGGTAGTAACAAAAGGCTCAAAAAGACGATTTTTCACTTCTAGGGCCAACCCAGGGCCATTGTCCTCTACTATAAGCATCAAAACAGAGCCACTGGATTTCATGCTGAACCAGACCTCGCCTCCCTTAATTTCACTCACTGCGTCAATGGCATTTTGTACCAGATTAAAAACTACTTGCATCAATTTTTCTCTGTCAAGACGCAGCTCCAATTTCTCACATGACATGTGAAACTTCACATGACCTCTTAAAGGAGCAATACTCCTTTTAGTGTCCTGGCAGAATCTCTCTGTATCAAACCTTTCTTCATTAAGCATGGTAGGCCTTGCATAAGTGAGAAGATCAGCTGTCAAACTCTCAAGCCTCCTGGACTCCTCCACAATGACGGAAAAATCCGCCCTTTCATCAGGGTCTGTTGTGCCCTCCAAGTAAAACTGAGCAAAGCCCTTTATACTGCTTAATGGAGTTCGTATCTCGTGGGCCAGGACTGCTGCCATCTCACCCAAGGCCGCCATTCGCTCCTGTTTATGTAGCCTGGCCTCCAGACGATAATTACTGCGCCATGCCCAGAGAAAAAAGAAGGTCAGCACCCATAAGGTGGTGAGAGAAAGTCCAATTAAAACAAGTTGAAAATTGGCCTTCCTGAGAATTGTTTGGGCCGGATATGGATGAATAGAAATTCTCAGGCAGTAGGCCCCGGCGTTGTCAGTAGGCTCAATTTCCTTTGTCGCGCGAGGCTGTTCAAGATCAATATCAGTCTCATTGCCGCTATTGCCCTGTTCAGAGAAATGAAGGTGCAAAGGAAAATCCAGGACAAATACCTCTTCTCCGGTTGCAAGGGTAGAAAAATGGATCTCTGGCCGTTTTTCCAAAATCACTTTTTCTACATCGGAATCAATCTGGCTTCTTCCTACCATTAGAGGATTGGAATGGAGTAGCACAGTACCATGTTGATCATAAAGGACCAGAAAGGCAAGGTCATCCCATTTGTCAGTAGCTACAAGTTCGGGGAAAAGCTCATTCCTGAGACCGATCCTTTCCAAGGTAAAGCTCAGGCTCACAGCTATATCCACTGCCCGGTTCTCAAGCAGATTTTTTGATCCCTCTATGGATATCCGGTAGATACCAACAGCACTGATTAATGCCAACACGGAGAAGAGTAATAATATTATTAATGCAGACACCATATAACCTACGGAAAAAGTATTATCAGGCTGCTCTCCTCTGAAATATGAACTCATAAAGTAGTAAGCTCCAGTAATTTAAGGCGCGATCGCAAAAAAATATATTTTACTGCATGGGTTGTTTTGTGATAAGCATAATAACTGCTAAGGCGGAGGAAAACCATGAAATACTCACAGGCTAAGCAAGGAAGAATTTTTATCATTCGTCTTGAAGATGGAGATATTGTTCACAAAGAAATTGAAAAATTTTCCCGCAAAGAATCTGTTAGAGCAGCGGCTTTAATCATTCTTGGCGGAGCTGACAAAGGTAGTAAACTTATAGTAGGCCCTGAACATAGACGCAGAGAGCCAATCATTCCTATGGAACATGTTCTTGATAACGTCCATGAGATTGCCGGGACAGGAACGATTTTCCCGGATGAAAAAGGTAAACCTATATTACATATGCATATGGGCTGTGGAAGGAAAACATCCTCAGTAACCGGGTGCGTTCGCAAAGGTGTGAAGGTGTGGCATATAATGGAGGTAATATTGTTTGAATTAGTTGACACAACAGCGGTTCGTTCTTTCGATCCAACTACAGGATTTATATTGCTAAGGCCCTAACCCGGACAAACCGGAATAGTGCCTTAAACTCAATTAGCGTAATACCCTAGTGTCCTGTCAAGCAACAATTGACGCATCTTACTTGTCCTTTTACCTGCCTGACTGCGTTACTCCTTCAGTTACATAGCACTGCTATGCTCCCTCAGTCCTGCCTTGCAGACAGGTAAAATTACTTCGCAATCTTGCGTCACTTCTCACTTGACATGACACTAGTGCCTCCGGCAACAAATTCCTGGTCATTGCGAAGTACGATAAGTACGTGCTCATTCCTGAAAAATTTCGCGCCCTGCACCTCAGGCTTATTGCGGTATAATCAGACATAAGAATAGTTGCGGATTAGCTCCGAACCAACATGTCTATGCCTAAACATTCATTTGATCTTGCGTCTTCTTTCCGGCAGAGAAGAAAAATTGGAAAGGGGAGAGATCTATATCAACGATTGAATATTTGCCCCCAGTTTAGGGACAATAGGCATATGGCTGATATTAAAATATTTCAGGGAACCTGCTCTTCTAGCAAGATGGATACTCAGTGATCAACTGTTTCTTCATTTACTTCCACCTCAAGTTCGAAAAAACTGGTACCGCAATCGTAGCATTTAACATCTATCCTATTCTTGTCCTGCAATGAAACGTAGATCTCATCACATCCGCAGGAACATGGAGCTTTTATTGACTCTTTTACAACCTCTTTAATAGACGAATAAAGCGTGGCCGATATATCTGGATCATATGCTATTTTCACTTTGTAGCCTCCAAAAAAAATGCGCCAAACAAGAGCAATAACTGTCAGAAGGGACGCATTTAGTTCTTCATCATACCAACGCGATTAGAGAATTGTAAAGGATTTTGATGCCCTTTCGACAAAATATGGAAATAAGGCCTGGCATTGGTATTGGCATTGGAGATGATTTTATTTCTTTATTGACAAATTTCAAAAGCTCAATTATGAGATTGTTTAGTGAATCATCATTCATTCAATTAATTATATTAAGGAGGAATATGCGGGATGCGAAGTAAAAAAGTGTTATGTCTGTTGGTTGCAGTCTGTTTCGGTCTGGTAATGGCGGGGGTGGCTGTAGCAACAGATAAGGGGCCAGAGACCATCACCATGGATTCAAAGGTGTACCCAAAGCACAAAAAGTCATTGGTTACCTTTAGCCACCAGAAACATAATGTGGATTACAAGATTGCCTGTGACGAATGCCACCATGTATATAAGGATGGCAAGAACGTTTGGAAAGAGGGGGATGATGTCGGGAAGTGTAGCTGCTGCCACTCCGGAGCCAAGGCACCAAAGGAACCAAAGCTGAGCAAGGCAGAAAAAATCAAGGGCTACCACTACGCAGCCATTCATGAAAATTGTAAGGGTTGCCATAAGGCTGCTAAGAAGGACGGCAAGGTCGCCCCGACCAAGTGTGCCGAGTGCCATCCTAAGGCCGCCAAATAACCAAAAAAGATTGGTAAGTGTTTTTTCGGACCTTACTTTTTTTGTACCATGTCCATGGAACGAAAGATTAGAAGGCCTGTCGGATTATAATCGGCAGGCCTTTTGAGTTTTTGGTCATGCAATTGGCCAATAATCCTTATGGATATCAATTACATGTTCTATCACATGTGGTCCGGGTCCGGGATTATCCAACCGGGAGACAGTATCACTGTCCAGAACGCTCATGTCCTCACATTCATCTAAAACCGCAAGCACGCCGTCTCTAAGCCCTGTAAGGTTATAACCTCCTTCAAGGCAGAATAGTATCCGGCCCATACAGCAAGACTCTGCAAGATTGAGCAAAATCCTTGCCATATAGGCAAAGCCATTTACAGTGACCTCCATGCCTCCTAGGGGATCATCCTTATAAATATCAAACCCGGCTGAAACGAGTATGAAGTCTGGAGAAAAGGTTTTACCTATGGGTACGAGCAGGCGATTGAAAATGGCAGCAAAGTCCTCATCTCCGGCACCGGGGCTCAAAGGCACATTTACAGTAAAGCCCTTTCCATCGCCTTCACCTGTTTGATCTGCTCTACCGCTTCCCGGATAGTAGGGATACTGGTGGGTAGAAAAGTATAAAATGCTTGAATTATTATAAAAGCTGTGCTGGGTACCGTTCCCGTGATGAAGATCCCAGTCTATGATCAAGATCCGTTCACAACCAAGGACCTGTCTCGCATAATAAGCGCCAAGGGCCACATTATTAAAAATGCAAAAGCCCTTGGCACGATCTTTTTCTGCATGGTGTCCCGGAGGACGTACCAAGGCAAATCCATTTTGCGCTTCAGGCCCGGCTATTTCATCCATGGCGGCAAAAACTCCTCCAACAGCCAGGCAAGCTGCTTTCCACGAGCCTGCGCTTGTAGCTGTATCAGGATCCAGCCGGTAGAAATTTCTGCCGGCGGTCTTGGCTATCTTGTCTATGTAATCACCGGTGTGATTCCATAAAAGCTCATCCCGACCGGCTGATCTTGGAACAATGGTCTTGAACCGGCCTTTTACATCATCCTGGTCTAAACGCTCATAAATAACCCTCAGACGATCAGGTGATTCCGGATGACCGGGACCCTGGTCATGCTCAAGGTAGCCGGGGTCTCTAATTACTATCGTCTTAGGCAATTTCAGGGCAGACACTTCTTGCACCGGCAAAAACCCTCCTTGCAGGCATCGGATCGTGACTTAAAAATTACACGGTTTGATTTACTCATCTTTTTCCCATAAGGACATGAGGGCCTATGAAAGCGGAAAGATTGGCGATTGCCCACATAATAAGGTTCAGGCCTGACCGGTGGAATTGACCATATACCACGCTTGGCGTCTATGGCCTCTCTCTGTGCAGCAAGCAGTCTCTTGCTGAAAGGCGAACTTTTCTCAGAAAAACACACAAAGGCCATGCCCTCGCGAACAAGTATTTCATTGACCATTCGACCATCAGGGAGAAATACATAGGCCAACAGCCGGCCAAAGCGATCCCTCTTTTCATTATCCTGGACCAGCCTGACAAGCCTGCCCTGGACCAGTTGCCTGTTACGTTTGGTGGCTGCCCATCCCAAGGGCTCTCCGGGTGTGTCCTTATGAGGTATCTCCGGGGAATTAATCCCCCTATAGCGCACCTTTGTTCCTTTTTTGAGAACTATGGTGTCGCCATCAATGATGTAGCGTACAAAAGCGCTTTTTTCTGCAAAGCAGTACTCTGTGGAGGTGAGGAACCAGATGCTCACCAGAACAACTGTCATTACGGACAATCCGGCCCTTATTCCCATGTTAGAGCCCCCTATAATTATACCGCAAAAAGTCTTGAAACATGATTCCGCTCAAAATGCTCCAGATGCAAGGCGCGAGATTTCCGAGGATTGAGGCGTACTCAGTGTACTCCGCAGTGACGAGGAAATCGAAGCAACGCAGCAGATGGGGTATTTTGAGCGGAATCATCCCTTATCAGTAAGACGCCGTAAAGCCTCCAGATATCGCTTGCGGGTTTTTTCTGCGATATCTGCAGGGAGTTCAGGTCCTGGCGGCTTTTTATCCCATGAAATGGATTCCAGATAGTCTCTCACAAACTGCTTGTCAAAACTCGGCTGTGAGCTGCCCGGACTATAGTCCTCAGCAGGCCAGAATCTGGAAGAATCAGGGGTCAAGACCTCGTCAATCAGCATAAGCTCTCCGCCTGATATGCCGAGCTCAAACTTGGTATCAGCAATTATCACTCCTCTTTCTCTCGCATAATTTGCCGCTATTTTGTAAAGCCCGATGCTGATATCCCTGGCCTTTTCGGCAACATCTTTGCCAAGCAGCTTCCGGACCTGTTCAAAGCTTATATTTTCGTCGTGAGAACCAACATCAGCTTTGGTGGAAGGCGTGAATATGGCATCGGGAAGCTGCTGCGACTCAAGCATCCCTTCAGGTAGCTTGATACCACATACAGAACCATTCCGGAGATAGTCTTTCCAGCCGGAGCCGGCAATATATCCCCTGACTATACACTCAATAGGCAAAGGCTTTGCCTCTTTGACCAACATGCTGCGGCCCTCAAGGGATTTTGAAAATGGTTTCAACTCTTGCGGAAACTGAGTTACATCTGCCTGAACCAGATGATTCGGCACCAGGTCTTTCAATTTCTCAAACCAGAACAGGGACATCTGAGTAAGGATGCGACCTTTGCCCGTTATGGGCGTTGGAAGAACAACATCAAAGGCAGAGAGACGATCCGTTGCTACGATCAGCAAGCACCTCCCCACTTTGTAAATGTCTCTTACTTTTCCCCTGTGTAAAAGATGAAGGCCTGGGAAATCCGTTTTGAATAGGGACATGGATTTATCTCCGGTTAACACCCTTCGGGCGAATTTAAAAAAACTCTGACGCGGATTTTATTGCCTAATCCGTGTTCAAAAATGGAAATTTCTGTACTATCCAGTTATTAGAAACCAGACTAGCCAATAAATAGAATTGTGACAATCATCCGTTGGAGCCACTTGCGGCTCGGTGTGCTATTTTTTTATCTGTACACAGTAAGAATATCTCCACACTCTCCGGCCTGGAACTCTTTGGCTTGATCACACGAACTGAGCTGAAACTCTCTCTGCATTTATCACGGAAGGAAGGAAAATCCTTTCCTTGGAAGATTTTGCAAAAAAGGGTGCCCCCTGGTTTCAGCAACTCTCCAGCCAAATCTAAAGCGCGCTCTGCGAGAGCTACAGACCTAAAGTGATCCACATCCTTGCGGCCAGTAGTCTTAGGGGCCATATCGCTAAGCATCACATCGAAATGTGGGGAAATCCTTCTGAGGTTTGAGGCCTTGAGATCATAGACATCTTGCTGCAATATGCAGACATTATCTGCAATTACGCCAGGCTTTTGGATATCAACCGCCACAACCAGGCCCTTCGGCCCTACCACTCCGGCTGCATACTTTGACCAGGAACCTGGAAATGCTCCAAGGTCCATAACAGTCTGACCTGACTTCAGGAGCTTGTGTTTCTTCTGGACCTCTTCCAGCTTATAGACCGAACGGGCTGGAAAGCCCTGTTTCTTGGCCTTTTTAAAATAATGATCCTGGACTTTTTTCACCTATGAGCCATCACCCATGAGCTATGATCTGTTTTCACGGTAATCATCAATAAGTTCCGCCAGGTGTAGCACCCTGGGACCTTCGGTTTGATGAGCAGTTCCTGCCCTCCACTGTAGCAGACATCCTGAGCATGTGGTAACTACAATGGATGCGCCAGTCCTGTCCCATGCAGAAAGCCTCTTCTCAAAAATCTTCCAGGCAAGCTCAGGATTTCCAATACTAAAAAGCCCTCCCTGTCCACAGCATTCATGAGACATTGGCCTGAAGGCATCTGAAAACAAACTATCCAGGAGCTCTTCACTTTCTTCTACACCTCCCAGATCGAAGCGTTGGTGACATGGAGCATGATATGTCACTGTAACTGACCTGTCCCTTGATTTTTTGAGAGGTAACACCTTTAGCTCAGCTATAAGCTGGCTAAACTCCCTGACCTTGTCTGCTAAATTGATGGCAATTTCTTTTTCTACGTCCTTTTCACTGAACAATTTAGGCCATTCTTTAATCATGGAGGCACAGGCAGCGCAACCTGTAACGATAAAATCCGCCTTTGCAGTTTCAAAGGCCTTAAGATTTTGAAGGACGAGTTCTTTCGCGGTTTTCTGCGCACCTGCTGACCATGCGGGCATACCACAGCACCCCTGTCCCAAAGGAACCAGCACCTTGCCCCCCAAACACCGGATCATGGCCTCAGCCACCTCCGGATAGAGGTAATTCTGAACGCATCCCAGAAAGAGGGCTATTCTTGGTCCAGACCCGGGATCAGCCCCGTAACTCGGATCAAGCAACCTGAAGTGCCTTCTGGAAAGGGCCGGCCTTTGAGCAAGTGAGGGCATTTCAAAATGAAGAGCCTTTTCATCCCGTGAAGTCCGGCCTGTAAGGCCAAACAGGCGCCAAATAAGGCCGCTTGTGCCGGGGATACTGCCGAGGAGCTTTGCCAGCATGGGAGTCAGCTTGCGACTTTTGAGGATATCCCATAGCATCCAGGGAGTGGAAAGCCCTTTAGCGTAGCTTGTCCCCCTGGCATTTCTAACCAAGGCATTTAATTCCACTCCGGCAGGACATACGTAACCACAGGCTCCGCACTGAAGACAATCTTTTAATGTCTCAAGCACCTTAACCGGAAGCAAATTTTTCCCAGAACCTTTACCTTCCGGAGCAAAATTCAGGCCTTTGCCAATAATTTCCGTAATAAGCCTGTATTTTCCCCTGGGGGAAAAGCGCTCATGTCTGGTTACGCCATATACAGGACACACAGAGAGGCATGCACCACACCTGACGCACTTGGTTCCGGCATCACTTCTGTCATCAGATAACCGGCCTTCAGTTTTCCGGTGATGATTCAGGCTCTCTCACCTCTGAAACAGATTTTTTTGTGGAATTACTAGACTGGGATGGACCGCCCAGGGTCTTACTCCTTTTTTTCAAGAGCTCTATGAACGGATTTGTTGCTGTTGCATTTGTCTGGACCGCCTGCCCCTTCCTTTTTTTTGCCCTTTCAATGGCTTCCAAGAAGGGATTTTTGGCAGAACTAGTACTGGTAGTAACGGCCTTGTGGCTAGAGTATTTCTGTTTTAACTTTTTTATTTTTTTTGTTGCGGCTTCATCCACAGGAAGACTTGACTTTAGCTGATGCAGCTCATTATCCAGCTCCTGTATACCTCCCTCGGAATTGAGCTTCACCCAAACTTTTCCTACTGACTTGCCCTTTATATTACCCCTCAAAAGGTAAGTGTTTTCCACTTTTAATGGTTGATAACGCTGTTTACCCGGACCACTTTCGATAATAATATCTAAGCCATCAACAGTGCTTGACAGATTCCTGTCCTCAAGCTCACTAAGGTTGGACAACAATATTATTACATCGACCCTGTTCTTAAGCTCCGGGACCAGGGATTTAAGCCGAGCTGAAGGATCGAGTACCTCTATACCATCTGTCTTGATCCTCTGGTTCAACTCAGGAGACGTGACGGCAAGGACGCCCACTTTCGTACCATTAACATCAAATATTCCATAGGGCTCAAATACGGCCTTACCTTTGTAACGCAGGTTTGAAGATAAGGGCCTCAAACCCCGTTTTTTGGTCTCTTCCAGCAAAAACATGGTTGAGCCTGCAAGATCTCTTTTGCCCACACAAAGGGCCGTGTAACCCATGTCACGGTAAAAATCCAAAAGAAGCCTCGCATTGGCAATCACCGTTTCTGAAGGTGTTACTTCATTCCTGAAAAGAAAATTGCCAGCGTCTAAAAAAAGGAAGTTACTATCGTCTTGCGTATTATCACGGATCCACCGGACCCGCCGGGCGATTCCCCCGATCTCTTTTCCCCCTCAAGCAATACACGGATCGAGGTAACCCATTGTATTCCCAGTATAAAACAGAGTAAATTCCTTTGTATGTTTCTGAGGATCCGCCAGGGCTGATCCAGCTGAAAAAAAGGATATAAGAAATGCGAATAAAACAAAAACCATTATATTTTTTATACTGCTCATCATAATATCTCCTTATTTGAAATTTTCTCCAAGTAACTGCCTCATCCACCAACTTGCCCAGTGTTCCTTTAAAATGGCACTGGCAAGGGCTTTGGCCCTTTCTGATTTTAACCTGTCTTTTACATAGGGTATCCAAAGCGCTGCATCACTGCTTCCAGTATCCAAATGTTCTTTAAGAGAAAGTAACATATCGAGCTGATCCGCGTCATGGGCCAATACTGACTCTGTGGTCTTACAATCTCTAAACTCTGATAACAGATCCGCTATTTCTTCACCGCCCGGAAGTCCTTGAATCATTTCTGTGATTGCTGATTTTTCATCCATAGTCACATACCGCTTGTGGACTGCATTGGCATCCCCGGTCCTGGCCTCTGGGAGATCATGCACCAAGCATAGCTTCAAGAGTTTTTCCATGTCCACTCCAGGAATATCTCTTGCCAGCATCATAGCGCTCAGGATCACACCAAACGTATGGGCAGCCACCGATTCTCTGCCCTTACCCAGAAACGGATAGCCCGTTCGCCACGTATGCTTGAGCATTGATCCTTCAAAGAGAAAACGAGCTATTCCTTCCCAATTTTTTTCTGTATCATCCATTGTCACTCCATTGAAATTAATGTAACCGTTCACGGGATTACAACGCCCGTTTTACCGCAACCCACCGAACTGTAAGCGTTTACAGGGTGCTGCAGATGCGAGGCGGAGGGTACGCAGACGTACTCCCTGTACTTCAAGTGCCCGACAACAAAGCAGATGCGGTGCCCTGTAAACGCTTACATTGAAATAAAACGAAAAATAAGCGTTTCCAGCAACACTCTGTGGGAAACCTGACCTCCTTTGAACTCAAGATCTATTTCGGCCATAGAAGCCAGAAAAGCCAGCATCTGGTCAAGATCAAAACCATATGCCTGCAGGCTCAATTTGTAAAGTGCATATGGATGACCTTTCAACAAAGCAGGCAGAGCATCTCCCATGTTCTCTTTTGTTTTAGGTAGTATCTCGTTTTTGAAGACCTGGTACTGCAAGTTTTTAACTGCTTGAATACCTGGTCCATATTCAAAAACTGCCCTCAAGATGATCATCTTCCGCAGAAAATTTGCAATAGTCTGAAGTATTGCCAGGGGATGGATCCCCTGATCCAGCAGATAACTTAGGCTGTTAAGGCATTTGCCCAGATCCTTTTCACCAATGGCACCAGTGAGCTTGTATAACTCCTCATCCTTGTGTCTTACAACCAGCTCGCAGGCGTCCTCGGTCTTTATCCTGACACTATTTCCTGCCTGGGATATGAGCTTCTGGATCTCCGTCTTCAGACCCAAAAGGTCTTCATGACCAACCCGTTCCATAATGGTATCAATGGCCTTATGATCTATTTCTTTGCCCTTTTCTCTGATTAAATTCCTGATAAAGCTTCTCGCAAAATCTGCCCCGCTTTTCTTATCCTTCTTTTCTTTATCAAGATCCAATACAGGCCCATGCTTTTTGAGTTCCTTGTACAAGGAACATCTTCTGTCTACTATCTCAGATTCGATAATTATAACTGAGCGGGACGGGTCGGCCCTCTGAGCAAGCCAAGAAAGAAGGCGATCTCCTGAGCCCGTATGCATGGGCTCTATACATTCCAGGTCTTTACCATGGACTTCAAGGAATTCTGATAAATTCTCAATGCGTAAATCCTTTGGCCAATCCAAAACATCTTTTTTCTGTCCTGAAGAAAGCCCTGTGAGTTCTCCAGGATCTATGTTCAAATCAGAAAAAATTCTGGAAATAAGTTCCAATGCCCGATCATCATCTGCTGCTTCAATGGCCGCTATGGCCTTCTTCCATCTGGTTTTTGTAGTATCTGCAGATACCAGTAAGGGCAGGTCCTGTACTAAAACCACCTTGTGCCCAGGGAAAAGACCTCTGGTCTCTAAAAGCTCAAGCAACCTGCCCTCTGAAAAAAAATCAGGAGATAAAATTTCGAGGTTGAAATCTTTTGCCTCTTCAGGGACCAGGCAATCTATTAATTTATTTATCTGAGGATGGATAATGGGCCTGTCACCTATAAACAGATAGACAGGATATACATCTCCGGCCTTTGCCTTCTCAATGACCTCTTCGACCTGGCTGAGATATTTTTTTGATGTAAGGTTCATGTTCAAAGTGCCTAAAGTGAGCTAAAGTTAAGGAATTCACAGCCTATGACAACCCACAAGCGTTATAATATACATTCACTCGTGTCCCGCTTCTTTAAGGACCAAAAATTAATCTTTCTATTTAGCACATTTCTGGGTGCTGCTGCCACTGGAATTTTCTTTAGCAGTCTTAACAACTTTCTGGTGGATGTCTATGACATGAGCGCCGACCAGAGGGGAGTGCTGGAGACTATCAGAGAAATGCCTGGGATGTTGCTCATTGTACTCCTGGCCCCTTTCAGTGCAGTCAGAGAAGGAAAAATCCTGTTTGGAGCCACACTTGTTATTGCCGTGGGTATTGTGGGCGTTGCCAGCCTTTCGCCTGATGTCTTCAGGGTAACAGCCTGGCTATTTGTCTGGTCAGTCGGGGCCCATATGGTAATGACCATCAGGGAAAGCTTCTGTGTGGCCCTCAGTGAACCCGGAACCAGGGGCCGTCTCTTCGGAATAGTCAGAAGCCTCAGAAGCCTTGGGACCATAGTGGGAGCCGCTTGCATTTGGGTGGGTATGGGTACATTAGGATTCGGATACGAAAAGCTCTATTGGGCCGCAGCCTTACTCACATTGCTTTCGGCCTTAACAGTACTCCTCATCAAGGAAAAAAGACATACCGGGACAAAACGTAAGCGCTTTGTATTCAAGAAAAAATATTCTCTTTTTTATTTGCTTGCCGTCCTGTTCGGTGTACGAAAGCAGATCTTCCTCGTATTCGGACCATGGGTACTTATAAGGATTTTTGATCAGGATGCACCGGCCATGGCAAGGCTAATTCTTGTATCTTCTGTTGTAGGCCTATTTCTAAAGCCCTATCTTGGAAAACTTATTGACACACTGGGGGAAAGGACTGTGCTTATAGTTGATTCCCTTATACTTATGATGATCTGCGCCTGCTACGGTCTGGCAGAAACAACGCTTCCCCAGTTTCTTGTCCTGCCGTGCCTGTTCACATGCTTCATCCTGGACGACAGCCTGTTTTCCTTACGTTCAGCCCATGTGACCTACCTTTCAAAGATTGTTGAATCGGCAGATGAACTGACAGCCTCCATATCCACGAGCTATTCAATTGAACACGTAGTATCCATGATAGCTCCAATAATAGCAGGACTTATCTGGGTACGCTTCGGTTATCCATGGGTCTTTTTTATATCTGCTGTAGTAGCCGGCCTTATGTTTCTTGCATCATCAAAATTGCCTCGAAAAGTCATCACGTAACGTTAAATTAGCTCATAGCCGATTGCTTTCTTTCAACCACCAAGTTCTCTGGACCTCTCAGTTGCGGCCCTGACTGCATCCAATAATATCCCACGCAACGCGGCTCGTTCCAGGACATGCAGACCCGCAACAGTGGTTCCTCCTGGGCTGGTGACCATCGTAGTCAGTTCTGCCGGGTGTTTTCCGGTATTCTGACACATAAGGGCTGCCCCAAGTACAGTCTGAACCACCAACTCTTGGGCAACATTTCTTGGCAACCCTTCCCGTACTCCTGCATCAATCAACCCCTCAATAAATGTAAAGACATATGCCGGTCCGCTACCACTGAGCCCTGTAACCGCATCCATCAAGGCCTCTGGCACAACAACCGCCTTGCCCACTGCTTCCAATATCTTTCGCACTACATCCAGATCGTTTTGGCTGGTGGTAGTCCCCTTACACAGTGCCGCAGCCCCTGCCTGAACCAATGCAGGGGTATTGGGCATCACGCGCACTACTTTTGTACCCTTAAGGAGTCTTTTTTCCAAAGAGTGAATGGTTATTCCTGCAGCTATAGATACAACAATAT
>JAFDDO010000118.1 GCA_019310825.1 Deltaproteobacteria bacterium
TATCACAGCGCCAAGAATGCCCTTAAACGGGGTCACATTCAGGGAATTTGGGACAGACGTGAGTTCAAAAAAAATCTGCACGATGCTTTGATGACGCTGGGCGGCCCCAACCTTTATTACAAATGAGCCTTTTACAAAATTTATGGATATCAATCTAAATGACCTATTAAGGCGCTATCGTTCTCATCCCTTTGAGGACTATCCTGTAGAGACACCCCATACAGGGGTTGTATTCCTTAAGGTGAAGGAGGGCCAGACAGTCAAAGGGCCTAGTGGTGAGTGGCTCCATCGACCCGGGACCCTGCTTTATGTTATTGAGAGGGAACGGAACGTAAAGAGGATGACCGCCCTTTGGAGTGGACAGGTTAGTGAAATTCGCCTTGATATCGAGGGTCAATTTGTAGAGGCAGGTGAACTGCTCTTTTCTATCCGGCACCAACTGGATAAGGAAGAAATTATTGATCGCATTCTGACCCAGGTTCTCCACATCTTTCCTGCCCCCCAGCGGGCCAGGTACTTTCTCGCACCTGAGATTTCAGCACAGATGGAAAAGCAGTTTAAAGAGGGTGTGCCAGTGGAATCCGGGGATGATGTGTTGATCATGTCCCTGATGAAAAGAGACACAGTAATCAGCTACGAAGGCGTCCCAGGGGCAATTTACAAGGTCTATTTCAAATCAGGGGATACGGTGGAACAGGGATCTCCTCTCTTAGGGATCTGCCCTCCTAATAAGCTTCAGTATGTGCAGAAAGTAATCCATAGAATCCGCACAGAGTGGGAGAAATAGGGCAATTAATAACCGTTCAGAGGTTCAGGGTTACCTTTGAATGCCTACTTTTTCTGAGTCGAGGCCCTGTCAAGGTCTATTATATTAAGGTTGCCAGGGTAATCCTTGGTTACATGGCAATCCACATTGCGGATCTTTGTAGTGAGATCACCAAGTTTTTCAATATTTTGGCATATTGACCGCAGTATTTTAAAATTTGGATCATTTTCACTAATACGATACCTCAGTAGCTCACCCCATCCCAGTATAGACTGCATGGGTTGGCTCAACTCATGGGCTGCTGCCCCTGCCATTTCAAAAACGCCCTTAAGCCTTTCCTGCTTGAGAAGCACATCCTGTGCCTGTTTGATTTCAGTGATATCTAGAGCCAGTTCCGCAGCCTGTACGATATTACCTTGGAGATCCTGAATAGGGGTTACAGTCACCAGAAGCCAGCGATCTGTTGTAGAATTATAGTGTTCCACAGACTGGGTTTTGCCCGACAGCAATGCTACCTTGGCCGGGCAGTGGGCACAAGGAAGACTGCCTTGGGGAATAATCTCAGCACAGAGCTGTCCTTGAGAGAAATTTTCTACTTTATACAGGCTTTGGGCTACTGAATTCATCCAGGCCACGGTAAGGTCCGAGTTTAACACGACCAAAGCAGCCTTTACGCTCTCTACTATCCTTTCCCATGTATGCCTCTCTTGAGTTAGCCTTTGCTCTGCGACACTATTACCTAGGCCCCTTTTTATATGCATTTCCAACTCTTTAGTATCAACCGGCTTCTGTAGATAAGTATATGCCCCTTGTCGTACCGATTCGACAGCATCATCCACTGTCCCGTAAGCAGTCATGATGATAATTGGGACATGTGGATCTCTGAGATGGATTTCATTTACCAGATCCGAGCCTCTCAGGCCTTGCATGCGCTGATCAGTAAGCACAATTGAAAAGTTACCTTGTTCAAAAATAGACAAGGCCTCCTGGGGATCTATACAGGCTACCACACGATATCCCATAAGCTTTAAGCGAATCTGCATTACCTGCAAAATGTTATGGTCGTCGTCTACTAACAATATTCGTGGATGAGCAGCATTATTCATTTTAAGATTGATGGCTGATGCCTACAGAAATTCCTTATTGTCTTAAGGATAAGTCAGCACAGCTCGTAAAACAAATTTAAAAGCAAGATTAATACCGTTTGAGTCAATGGATAATGCTGGTTGTGCTTAAATCTAAAGGGAAATAATTACACTGCAAAAAGTCGGTAACATGATTCTGCTCAAAAATTTAAAGATATAAGGCGAAAAATTTTGCAGGAATGAGAAGTAACTATCTTACGTCGCATGTGCTGGAAAATTGAAGCAACGCCGCAGATTGGGTTTTTTCAGCGGAATCATATATTGTTTTGTGAATTACGCTTTGAGGGGGGTAAGTTTCAATAAGTGGTAAAATCTATACACTTCTATTACTTCAGGACCTTAAGGCTTAAATCACTTGCCCTGGCCGAGTGCGTAATTAGGCCTACCGAGATTATGTTGACCCCGGTTTGGGCAATTTCCCGGACATTTTCAAGGCGTATTCCACCTGATGCCTCAAGGATTATCCGGGGTTTGAGTCTCCTTGCAAGGGATACGGCATCCTTGAGTGTTGCTGGGTTCATGTTATCCAGAAGTACTGCATCCGCCCCGGCCTCTATGGCCTCTTTAAGCTCTTCAATTTCTGTAACCTCTATTTCCAGTAAAAGCGTGTGTGGTGCCTTGGACCTGGCCCGGTTTATGCTCTCTTTTATAGAACCACATGCTGCGATGTGATTGTCTTTTATGAGAAGGCCATCTGAGAGACCATAGCGATGGTTATGACCTCCTCCTACCCTTACCGCATACTTCTGAAGTAGTCTTATTCCGGGTGTAGTCTTTCTGGTGTCTACCAATCTACAGGGAAGGCCTGAGAGTTCCCGTACAAAATCTCTGGTAAGGGTGGCAATGCCACACAGGCGCTGGAGAAAATTGAGTGCCACCCGTTCTGCCTGGAGAATAGCGGCAAGCTTGCCGTAAAGCCCCATGACTGCATCGCCACTGGAGACCTCTGAGCCCTCTTCCCTTATTTCTTTAAACTGGATGTCCGGGGCCATTTGCATAAAGGTCTCTTGGGCTACAAATGTCCCTGCTATTACGGCGTCTTCCTTGGCAACAATAACAGCTGAGCCAAAGGCCTCAGGAGGCACTATGGCGTCAGTGGTTATGTCACCGTGTTCAAGGTCTTCTGCCAAAGCTGCGGATACCTGGTGATTGTATAAAAAGCGGTGAGGCGGATAAATGTGTGAAGCCATTGTCTAGCTCCTAAGTACACCTTCAAGGGTCTCCTTGTGGGAGACAATTTTTTCCAATTTGGTTTGGAACTTATTGACCTTGTCGTGTTCCTTTTGCACGATCTCTTGAGGCGCCCTGGAAAGGAAATTTTCATTCTTGAGCTTGGCCTCTGTCTTGGCAAGTTCCTTGCCGAGCTTTTTTCCCTCTTTGGTAAGCTTTCGAAGTTCTTCCTTAATATCTACAAATCCCTCAAGAGGTATGAAAATCTCAAGATCTTCAAGTATGACCGTAGCCGCACCCTCAGGACGTGGTTCTCCTTCTCTCAGGAGATTCAAGGTCTCCACCCTGGCAAGAGTATTTATGGCCTTTTCCTGAGAAACCAGAAAATCGCAGGTCTTTTCAGAGTGTGGCAGGGCGATGATAATGATTCTGGCCCCAGGGTGTATTCCAAGCTCGGATCTTGCGTTTCGGACGGAGCTTACAACCTCCATAACTTGTTTGATTATGTCTTCTGCACTAACATCGCTCCAGGTATCAACATGCTTGGGGAAGGGGGAGACCATGATATGATCTTTTTGCCCCGGCAGATGGTGCCAGAGTTCCTCTGTCACAAAGGGCATAAAGGGATGAAAGAGCCTGAGGCTGTGATCAAGCACAGTGAGTGTTACCCATCTGGCCGCGTCCTGTCGATCAGGCTCCGCTCCTGTTAGTGCCGGCTTTGCAAGCTCAAGATACCAGTCGCAGTACTCATGCCAGAAAAATTGATATAGTTCTTTTGCAGCAACATCAAAGTCAAATTCATCCAGGGCCTTTCGAACAGTGCCGGTCACCTGGTTGAGGCGTGAGAGTATCCACCTTTCTGATGGATCGGAAAAAGAATCAGGCTCGGCAGGCTCGGCCACGGCATCTTCACTGGTTTTCAGATTAAGAAGTACAAACCGGGCCGCGTTCCAGATTTTGTTGACAAAGTGACGGTAACCCTCGATCCTCTCTTCTGCCAGCTTTATGTCCCTGCCCTGGGCTGCAAAGGCGGCCAGGGTGAAGCGTACCGCATCGGTTCCGTATTTTTCCATGATGGTCAAAGGATCAATTACATTTCCCTTTGACTTGCTCATCTTTTTACCTTCGACATCCCTGATAAGGGCATGTAGATATACATGCTTAAACGGTACATCTCCCATGAAGTGAAGGCCCATCATCATCATCCTGGCTACCCAGAAGAACAGGATGTCAAAGCTTGTTATAAGCACTGACGTGGGATAAAAGGTCTCAAGTTCAGGGGTCTTGTCAGGCCATCCTAATGTAGAGAAGGGCCAGATAGCTGAGCTGAACCAGGTATCAAGTACATCGCTTTCCTGCTCAAGGTCTGTGTCCCCGCACTTGGGACATGCTTTAGGTTCCTCCCTTGCCACAATGACCTCGCCGCAGGCTGCGCAGGTCCAGGCCGGGATACGGTGCCCCCACCATATCTGGCGGGATATGCACCAGTCGCGGATAGTGGTCATCCACTCATCATATGTCCTTTCCCAGGAGGCCGGGGCCAGGATGGTTTGCTTATCCTTCACTGCCTTGAGGGCAGGTTCCGCCAAAGGCGCGACCTTTACAAACCACTGCTTTGAAAGTCTGGGTTCCACCACTGTCTTGCAGCGATAACATATGCCTACTGCCAAATCGTAAGCCTCTTCCTTTTCCAGCAGGCCTTGTTTCTTCAGGTCAGCAATGACCTGCTTCCTGGCCTCATAGCGGTCGAGACCGGCATACTGGCCGGCAGCTTCAGTGAGTATTGCGTTTTCATCAAAGATATTGATGGATTGGAGTCCCTGTCTTTTTGCTATCTCAAAGTCGTTCAGGTCGTGGGCAGGGGTGACCTTTACTGCACCTGTACCGAACTCAGGCTCTACTGCCGCATCTGCAACCACCGGTATGCGCCTGTTTAACAGCGGGAGCATAAGATCTTTGCCGACGAAATCCTTGTAACGGGGGTCTTCCGGATGGACGGCCACTGCTGTATCTCCCAGCATGGTCTCCGGTCTTGTGGTGGCAACGGTTATGAATTTGGTGATTCCCTCTGCTTTTTCAGCAAGGGGATAGCGCATGTACCACATGTGTCCTTCTGTCTCTTTGTGCTCCACTTCAATGTCAGCAAGAGCTGTATGGCACCTCGGGCACCAGTTGATTATATAATTCCCTCTGTATATCAGGCCCTCTTCATACAGGCGTACAAAAACCTCTCTTACAGCCCTTGAAAGGCCCTCGTCCATTGTAAATCTTTCCCTTGACCAGTCACAGGAACAGCCAAGGCCCTTTAGTTGCTCTATGATTCTGCCGCCGCTCGACGCCTTCCATTCCCAGACCTTCTCTATGAACTTCTCTCGTCCAAAGTCATGGCGGGACTGACCTTCCGCATCCAGACGGCGCTCCACCACAATCTGTGTGGCAATACCGGCATGATCCGTTCCAGGAACCCAAAGGGTGTTATATCCATCCATCCTTTTGTATCGAACAAGGATATCCTGAAGAGTATTGTTAAGGGCGTGGCCTATATGCAGTACACCCGTGACATTAGGAGGCGGTATCACCATAGAAAAATATGGGCGCTCAGGGTCAAACGTGGCTGTGAATAGACCTTTCTCTGTCCACTCTTTATACCAGTGGTGTTCTACATCACTGAAATCATAGGCCTTGGGAATTACTTTATTGGATGCCTCATCAGGCATTAGCATTGAACTCCTTTCTTAAAAATTACAGACCAGAATAGCCTTGCTCTAGGAAAAAGACAACTCTAAGGAGCCGATTTTAATCAGCCGCCTATGTCAGAACTCTTTTTGACAGGACAAACGGGATTTATGGAATTCTTATTTATCCTGCTAACCCTGTCTAAAAAATGGAAAGTCCTATACGATTTTAATTGATCCGGCTTGTGGCAGGAACTTTATTGAATAAGTGCTCAACTTTGCTCGGAACAGGCATGGTGGCCGGAAGCCCCGTATTCAGCATTGACTACAATCTTCAATTGACATATACAAACAAAAGGGATGAATTCGGACTACAAGAAGTCGTTAAGGTTGATTGTCCCTTGTCGCCTCCAGATTATGTCAACAGCCAAGAGTTCAGCATAAAAGCTAAGATATGAACATTGATGTCATTGTTTTATCGCTTGCCACACTGATCGGTCTTTACATGGCAGCCAACATCGGTGCCAATGACCTTGCCAACGCTATGGGAACCGCAGTCGGCTCCCGGGCGTTGACCCTGAAACAAGCGGTAATAATATCGATTATTGCCGATGTACTCGGTGCTTCACTTGCAGGCGGGTATGTAACCGGCACTATAAGCAAAGGAATTATTGACCCGATCTTCCTGATTGACGCACCCGACAAATTGATGATTGGGATGTTTGCCGCGCTCATCGCAGCCGGTCTCAGTGTGCATCTGGCTACATTCTTTGGTCTGCCTGTCTCCACCACCCATGCCATCGTA
>JAFDDO010000119.1 GCA_019310825.1 Deltaproteobacteria bacterium
TTCAGGTAGGGCTTCCCCCATTTTCAGCAGCAGTGGATATCTATCTCGCCTTACAGTCAGATGCGGTGGATCCCAATACCCTTTATATGATTGATGACTGTAATGTTTTGCAGCCGGCATCAACGGTCCTTCCCCCATGGAAAACGAATGTAACGTTTACTGATATTGATCAATCGCTGTACGGAGATGTGCCGCTTTCGGCATTACCGCCAGGGGTGTACAATCTGTATATTGCGGTCACTCCAGCTGGAGGTACAGACTTCAGTCATTATTATTTATGGGCCACCTATTTTCTGGCGCCATGATTTGAAAATTGATCTAAGAAAAACCCCGCAGCTTGCTGCGGGGTTTTTCTAGCTGTGTGCTTGTTTGTATGAGGCCTGCCCTAGGGCAGGCCAATTGCGGAGCAAGGGGGAGCTAGATTTGCCTTTTTCTGCCGTTTCGCTTGAAATGTTGATACGCCTGGTACATAAATGTCCTAATGGCTGTCTCCTTCCCAGGTTGGAAGCTCGAGTCGTAAGAGGTATCCAGATA
Source organism: Deltaproteobacteria bacterium (assembly GCA_019310825.1). GTDB lineage: Bacteria > Desulfobacterota > Dissulfuribacteria > Dissulfuribacterales > UBA3076 > UBA3076. The sequence goes on from JAFDDO010000119.1 coordinate 535, forward strand.
TGGAATTCTCAATTCGTTCATAAGAGGCTTCACGATGGCTGAGGTGATCGTACTGGGCATACAGTTGAAAGGATAAACATTCACCACGCCGTTGTATCCTCCTCTGGCATATTCCACGATTCCAGCAATGCTTAAACAGGCCTCTGTGCCCACATCAAAACAGAACAAGTCCTTCTCTTTGAGAATATTATCCAGATCTGCTACTTTATGGTCTTCAGCCAGGTCAATCAGCGATCTCACCCGCTTGTAGGCCTGATTCTGTCTGAATTCTTGATATAAAAGGTCCCCCCCGAAGCCGATGATCCTTTTTAAATAATACCTCATGGAACCCAGGCGGAGCTGTTTCAGGCTAAACCGAAATCCTATTTTAGCCTCTCTAAATCTGTCATAGGCTGTATAATTTATCCATTCGGCAATAGAGGCATTTATTACCTCAGCCCCATATTTTTCTAAAACTCTGATAAGATCCTGGTTTGCCTGGACATGTGTCCTTAAATAAATTTCCCCGACGATCCCGATAAGGGGTTTGGCAGGGATGTTGGGGTCAATAATTGCTTTTCCCTCTTTGATGATCTCTTCCATTTTATCAAGAATTTTGTCAAAGTCCTTATTGGCTCCATATTTTTCAAAAGAATCTTCCATGACGTGCATGGATCTCTCGATAAAATCGTCTGCCATACCGGGTTCCTTTTCATAGGGCCTGATTTTCCAGAGCAACCTGTCAAGGATGTCGGCCAACACTATAGAAAAATAGGTGGCTTTTCTGAGATCCCCGGCCCGTTCCTTCTCAACTATACCGGCCAATGAATATCCATCCTTTGTGGTAAGGGAACCGATTTTTATACTCTTCAACTCAGGGAAAGAATCCAGGACAATTCGCTGGTATTTGTTGTACATGCCGAAACGGCATGGTCCGTCCGATTCGGGCATAAAATATACGCAATTTTTCGGATTGAAGTCCTCCCCCAGTCTTTCCTCTTCTTTTTTCAAAAAATACAGAATATCTCCTGTGGTGATCTGGCAGGGATAGCATTCTTTGCCGGAAGTGTATTCCTTTCCAAGATCAAGGCCCTTACAGGTATCCATTACCTTTGCATTAACACCAAACCCCCTGAATGTTGCTGCGATAAGATGGCTTCCTATCTTGCTCATCTGAGGAATCAGGAAGGTTTTATTCCTGAGATTAAATCGTCCCACATTCTCAGTGAGCGACTGGAAATCTACAACTCTCTCTGATTCCATTTTTTCCTAATTTGCCACTTTTAAGTCAAATTTCAGCTCTGAGCTGGATTTCTGCATTGTATTCTCTATAACGTTCTTATAGGCCTCCAGCCTGGTCATAACACCTGCTACGGCACTGTGTTCATCAAGCTCCAGGATCAAATAGGCCTTGTCTCCCATAATATGCTTATAAAAATGCTCGATAAAAGAATCCGGTCCACACCCAAAGTTGGTCAAATGCAGACCAAAGTAGTTTGGATGGTCTTTTACAAATCTGGCGGTCCTCAAGACTTGAGCACCAAGTCCCCAGTACATGGATGGAAAATCTGAAAGGTCAACCAATGAAATATCTATAAAATCCATGGGTAGCGCAGCTACTCCGATCTTGCTCAAATTCTTACCAAGCCTCAGATTCAGTCTTTCATCATAAAGATTATACGGGCGACCTGTCACCACCACGATTGGCTCATCAGAATCCTGATCTTCAAGGATCTTTCTCCCCTTTTGGTAAAGCTCCCTGACAAATCGATTCTGCCTGTCCAGGGCATAACAAAGGGCCTTTTCTATCTCAGCCCTGCTCACATCAAGCTTAGACTGTATTTGCTCAGAAATCTCCATGGCAAGGGTGCCCGGATCGTAACTTAGATGAATCACCGGACTCAAAATGTTTGAAGGGTCTATACTTAGGGCCATGCGAACCATATAAGAATTGCTCTGGAGCATGGGACAGTAAAACCCGGCTTCCGAAGCCTCAGGCGTGGGCATGTTAATAATGCTGGGAAGGAAAAGGAATCTTGTCTTTCCCAGCAGCTCTTTGATGTGACCGTGAGAAACCTTTACCGGGTAACAGGTCTCGGCCATAACTGTCTCTATCCCAGTCTTGGAAATATGTGCATTGGTTGGCGGGCTCAGGACAAGACGTAGTCCGAGCTTGTCAAAGAAATGGGCCCACATAATACTCAACTGGTGGCCATAAAGAGCCCTCTGCATACCTACGGTTGGTCGATTGTCAATCTCCATCCGGGGTTCACCCTGCATTTCCGTGTAAACCCCGGCCATATGAGCCTGCCAGACCTCCTGTCTCAGTTCGAAGAGGTTCTCTCTCCTGGGTCCGCTGCTTCTTGACAATTCATAGCGACCGCACTCCCCGCCCCAGATACTACGACGACCGTCAAAATTATAAATTTTCAGTTTGCATCTGTTATGGCAATGAGGGTCTGCACGGCATATTTTTTCAGCATATTCCATCCGGTCTTTTATGGCGTTATCCAGACCTCTGAAGGTACTCCCGTTTTTTCCTTCAAGGCGCATTTTCTCCTGCACACTTATGGCAGCACCATAGGCACCTAAGACTTCTCTGTGTCTGGGGACCAGAAGACCACGTCCAAGGACATTTTCAAAAGCGGCAACAACCCCCTTATTTAGAGAAGGACCTCCTAAGAACATGACCTTCTGTCCTGTCCTTCGCTTTCCAATTACCCGGTTCAGATAGTTATAGACAATGGCATAACACAGTCCAGCTATCAGATCTTTTCTCTCTAATCCCTTCTGGAGATAAGACACTAGGTCTGATTCCATAAATACTGTGCATCTCTCAGCCAGCTTAACCGGCTTCTCTGATGAAAGAGCAATCTCCTGAAACTCGCCCACAATATTGATCCCGTATTTATTGGCCAGCTCATGCAAAAAACTACCCGTACCAGCAGCGCACACTTTATTCATATCAAAATCAAGGGGATAGGTATTGGAAATAGAGATGTATTTGGAGTCCTGACCTCCGATCTCAAAAATAGTATCCACCTCAGGACATATCTCCACCGCGCCCCTTGCGTGGGCTGTTATCTCATCAATAATCAGGTCTGCATTGAGAAAATCTCCTACCACGTTTCTGCCCGAGCCGGTTGTTGCCGTACCTACGATTTCAATCTTTTTCCCAACATCGTCGCGGATACGCGCAAGAAGACCTTGTGTGACCTCTATGGGCTTGCCATGAGTGGGTAGATAGGTCTTGTGAATGATCTCGCGGCTTTCGTTGATTAGGGCATATTTGGTAGTCGTGGAACCTACATCGATACCCAGGTATACCCTTGTCATTTTTCGCAGGGACTTTTTCTCAATCTCGTTAGTCTCTGGAAAGGTCGTCTGTTTCAGTGCCAATCTGGGCGCCACAGGCACTGAAACCTCATTCTTAAATCCCTTGGTTTTTAGCACATCCAGATCCACCCGGTTTTCCCTGTTGGATTCCAAAGCACCCAAAGCAACTCCCATTGCGCCTATAGAAGTGTTGTAGGGAGGTACAATCAAACCCGGGAAATAGCTTTTAAAGGCCTTCACCTGAAGATTGTTCAATGAGAGCCCACCGATAAAAAGAATCGGTTCTTCAAGTACACGATTGGAAACGATGGTGCTCATGTAATTTCTGGCGTTTCCAACATGAAGGCCGTAAATAATATCCTCCAGCTTCTCCCCTTTATTCTGAAGGTGGATCATGTCAGACTTAGTAAACACGGTGCAGCGGCAAGCCACATTGGCAGGCCTCTGGCTCTTCAGACCGAGTTTTATAAAACCAGCCAATATCTTGTCGATCTCATCTGGGATAAAATCCGTTTTTCTGGTGTATATGGTGGTGGCCAATCTCTGGGCCTGCTGATCGATAAAAGACCCGGTACCGGATGCGCAGGGACCATTGGTATTAAAGTATTCCAATTCCCAGCCACCATCGTAATGATTGATCTGTAAAAGGGCCGTTTCCTGTCCCCCCATACTTATGATTGTTTTAACGTCCGGCCTTATATAGATAGAGCCAAGGACCTGGCTGATAGTCTCGAATTCATAAAAGGTTCCCAATTCCTCACCAAGCTTCTTTCCATGGTTTCCAGTAAAGGAAATAGACCGGATCCTCTCTTGACCAAATTTTTCATACAGGCCATGAATAAGGGCTAGAACCCCCTCCTCCACTTTGCCAAGGTGACGCTCGTAAGGAGATTCGTAGACAATCTCCATCTTGTCATTGATGACAATACAATTAAGGCTGACGGACCCGGCATCAATACCCACATAGTATAGATCAGAATCTCCGGTCGATTTCTTGTTTTTAATGGGTATCTTTTCCATTGCTATTCTTTATCTCTCATTATACTGCAAAAAGTCCTGAAATATGATTCCGCTCAAAATGCTTCAAATGCAAGGCGCGAGATTTCCGAAGAGTGAGGCGTACTTAGCGTACGTCGCAATGACGAGGAAATTGAAGCAACGCAGCAGGTGGAGTATTTTCAGCGGAATCATCTTTCCATTCGTACATCCACTCTCTTCCGGCCCCAGTTAAGGGCCTTTTGATGAGAGTTAAAATAAACATCAATGCGATCAGGTCCTTTAATGGCAGATCCCCGATCTTCCACAACGCCCCATCCGTAACCGGGAATATGCATCCGGGTGCCAAAATGATAATATCTGGTATCAGCCGCGATAGTCCCATCCTGTGGCATGAGGAGCCATGGGAAAAAAATCAGTCGAATGGGAATCATCCAAGGATGCACAACACTGTCCACTGAAATGAGCCCTGGATGTGGCTGATTGGGTTTTGTGCCACTAGCAGTACGCCCGGAGTAAGGTTGGCCTTTGCATTTTCCTGAACTCACGTAGCGGTTCCAGACATTTAGCTTCAGGTATCTCCACCTTCCACGTTCCCAGCCGCAGCACTTGCCACATCCGCAGTATGCGGTGACTTCCATCCGGCGTAAGTTGTTACCGGCGCACCCCGAAATTACTAAACACGCAAGGAGTAACCAGGGTAGCATCCGTCTCATTATTAATTCCTGATTCCGCTGAAAAAACCCAATCTGCGGCGTTGCTTCAATTTTCCAGTCACTGCGACGTACGCCATGTACGCCTCATTCCTGGAAAATTTTGCGCCTTGCCTCTCGGGCTTTTTGAGCGGAATCATGTTTCAGGGTTTTTGTAGTGTAATCATTCCTCAAACAATTAAAATATGTTCCTATCAACCTGATCAAGAAAGGCCTTGAGCCCGTTCGGATAAACACTGCTCGAGGTGATAAATCCTTCATTGTGACTTCCTGAAATTTCAAGAAAGACCCTGGGATCGTTAGCCGCATCAAAGAGCTTGCGCCCATGCCTGAAAGGAACTATCTCGTCTTCTTGACTATGGACTATGAGAACCGGACATTGAACTTCCCTGATAGCAGCTAAAGCATTGTATTTGTATCTACAAAGCAATTTTGCAGGCAAATAAAAATACAGATCTCCAGCCAAATCCGGAGCAGAAGTAAAAGTAGATTCAACAATAAGGGCTTTTGGCGTATGTTGTCCAGCTAACCATGCAGCCACAGCGCCTCCAAGAGATCGACCAAAAAGAATAATATCAGACGGAGCTAATCCTTCATGCTCTATCAAGTAATTCCATGCCCCTTTCAGATCGAGATAACTACCCTCTTCTGAAGGAGTACCTTCGCTTGCCCCATAGCCCCGATAGTCAAAGATAAAGGTGCTGAGTCTAAGGCGGTTAAATATCTCTATTGACTCAAGACGGTGGGAAATGTTGCCTGCGTTACCGTGGCAAAATATGACCACACCTCTTGGCGAGTCAGCCGGGATGAACCAGCCTGAAAGCTTGACTCCATCCCCGGCTTTAAAGGAAACTGATTTGTGCGATAAACCGATTTGATCCGGTGTTGCGACTATCTCACTGGTGGGAAAATAGATTAGGCGTGATTGGGTAAAAAATAGAAAAGCGGCAAGGCCGACATAAATA
>JAFDDO010000120.1 GCA_019310825.1 Deltaproteobacteria bacterium
TCTTTTTACCTCCCATGACCACGAGTTCGTGAATACCGTGGCAAATCGGATTATCGAAATCACCCCCGGTGGCGTCATCGATCAACTCATGACTTTCGACGAGTATATTGAAAGAACGGAAGTTGTGAAAACCCATGAAGGTATACTCCTAAAGGCCGCTTAAGCAAACGGTTTCAAAGGACACCGCGTTACGATTTAAAAAAATGACACTCTGCTACTGCCAGCAAAACAGTTCCTTTTGTCTTTTCAACAAAGGAAAACGGCAATGGCTGAAAAAGTAAAAAGGGGTTAGCTTTAGTGACCACATTATTGCCAGTATGGGCATTGTCGATCTGTGGAAACTTGTGGAGAAATAGAGTTTATTATCTGAAAACGGGCTAAAAAGAAAATGATCTGATGGACGGACAAAATTAGTTTAACATCATTTCCGCCAGACAAGGTGAGAAACTGGTAAAAGAGTTTGGTTATCGAATGACAAACAAATAGAAACTTATATTTTTACCTACATCACCCATGTCTATTATAAGAAAAAAACAGAAAGCGGCGGCATATAAGTATCAGAAGGATTGCCGTTATTTTGCCCAGATAGCCGACAGCTTAAAAGAAGCCGGCGCGGAGGAACTATCTGAACTCGGCGCCGAAGATATGAGACCGGAATTCAGCGGAATTCATTTCAGGGCGGACAAATCAACCCTGTATCGAATTAATTATCTGACCAGGCTTGTTTCACGGTGCCTTGCGCCGTTAATATCATTCGCTTGTCATGATACCGATACGCTGTATCAGAAGGCCAAACAGATCAAGTGGGAAGATTTTTTTGCGGAAGGCAATACCTTTGCCGTGTCGGGGAATGTTTCCGACAGCGCCATTTCACATTCAAAGTACGCTGCCCTCCGCCTTAAAGATGCTGTTGCCGACTATTTCAAAGAAAAAACCGGTCAGCGTCCGGATGTGTCGGTAAGGAATCCGGATATCCTGCTGAACCTTCATATCAGAAAGGATAACGCACTAATAAGCCTCGACACTTCAGGCGGTGCGCTTCACCGGAGAGGATACAGAGAGGAAGCCGTTTCGGCTCCTATGCAGGAAACCGTCGCCGCCGCGATTATCCGATTCAGCGAATGGGACGGTTCTGTTCCCTTATATGATCCTTTGTGCGGTTCGGGAACCCTTTTGTGTGAAGCGCTCATGCGGCATAGCAATATTCCTGCGGGTGTTTTCAGAAATCGATTCGGTTTTGAATTTCTGCCCGACTTCGACGGCGCTGCCTGGAAGCAGGTAAAAAAAGAGGCCGACGGACACATCCGGGAACTGCCGAAAGGACTGATTGCGGGCAGTGATGTGTCTGCGGAGGCTGTCCGCGCGGCGCGAACAAACCTGATGGGGCTCCATTACGGAAATAACGTTAGCGTTAAAAAGGCAGACTTCAGAAATTTGCCCGCCCTTGAAGGGCATATAATTGTAACAAATCCGCCTTATGGTATTCGGATGGGGGCAGACGAGGACCTTGATATATTTTATAAAAATCTCGGCGATTTTCTGAAACAGAAATGCAAAGGCTCGGCTGCTTTTATCTATTTCGGAGAACGGAAGTATATCAAAAAAATCGGTCTAAAAACATCATGGAAAAAACCGATCAAAGCCGGCGGGCTTGACGGCAGGCTGGTTAAATACGAGATTTACTGAGAAAACACTGAGAAGGCCTGCCGCATAAGCGCTAAGTTATTCTTGCACCCGATGGATTAATGAACTGCTAAAAGATGAACATCGAACGTCCAACATCGAATATTGAATGGGGGAAAATAAAGAAACAGACTTATGGCCTTGAAGAAAGGCTGCTAATTATTGCAGGAGGCCGGATATCAGTATACTTCAGCCTTCGGCCTTCAACCTAAATGGCTAACATAGCGAGTATCAAAACGGCTGAAAAGAAACAGAAATAGCCATTGAATGTTCGACGTTCATCTTTCAAAACAATTCCGTGCAGCATATCTTTATGAAAAGCTTAAAACTACTGGCGGCTTTTGTCCTGATTGGATTGATTTTGTCGAACTGTTCTTTTGATAAGGACTGGCGCACAGCCAGTCGAGAATCTGCTGGAATTGCGCCCCAACCTTCTGTCACGAATGAAGCGATTCTGCATATCTACGGTGCCAAAGCCTGGGGCTGGCGTGGCTGGTTTGCCATTCATACCTGGATTGCAGCCAAGCGGACCGGCGAAACCTCTTATACGGTATACGACGTGGTCGGTTGGCGAAAAAATCGCGGCCAGCCGGTCCTAAGGATTACCCAGGATATCCCCGACCGTTACTGGTACGGCGAGAAACCCAGGATTCTCAAAGAACACAGGGGAACGGGAGTCGACGAACTTATTGATGCCGTCGACAAGGCCGCCCATGCTTACCCCTGGAAAACGACCTATAAGACCTTCCCGGGGCCCAACAGCAACACCTTCAGCGCCTGGATCGCCAAACAAGTGCCTGAACTAGAGCTGGATCTCCCTTGTTCTGCCATCGGCAGCGGTTACGTTGACTAAGGAGGCCCATGCATCTAAGGGACGCCGAGTTTATTCAAACGCAGCCTCCCCTAGACATGAATCGCCAACAAATTTTGTGACTTTAACTGAAAATAGTTTATTTTCGACAGTCACAGACTACTGTTGTTCACTTATTGTGTAACGACTTACGGGGAAAAAAATGGTCGAGATCGGCAGGATAAATAAGCTTATAATAAAAAGAAGGCTGGACTATGGCGCCCACCTTGATGGTGGTGAGTCAGGGGATATTCTCCTGCCGAAAAAGTATGTTCCCAAGAAGTGTCAGCTAGGAAATGAGGTTGAGGTCTTTGTTTATGTAGACAGGGAAGAACGTCTGCGGGCAACGACCCAAAAACCCTATGTGACAGTCGGTCAGTTTGCCAAATTGCGGGTGGTGGCAAACTCATCGTCGGGCGCCTACCTGGACTGGGGGCTGCAAAAAGATCTGTTTGTTCCACAAAGAGAGCAGCACGCCAAAATGGAGGAAGGCAAATCATATGTTGTATTTGTCTTTCTTGATAAAAAAACTAACCGCGTCACAGCATCTTCAAAGCTGGATAAATTTCTTGATTTGCAGTCACCGAAATATGATGAGGGCGAAGAAGTAGATCTTTTTATATGTAACAAAACAGATTTAGGTTATAACGCGGTTGTTAACAATTCTCATTGGGGCCTGGTCTATAAAAACGAAGTGTTTCAAAAACTTCATATAGGCCAGCAACTAAAAGGCTACATAAAAACAATACGCGAAGACCTCAAAATTGACATAAGCCTGCAACAATCAGGCTATAAAAGAGTTGATAATATTTCCCAGAGCATTCTAAAAACAATAAAAGACCTTGGCGGCAGTATTGCAGTTACTGATAGAAGCCCGCCGGAAGATATCTACTCCCTGTTTGGGGTAAGTAAAAAAACATTCAAAAAGGCAATAGGCGCGCTCTACAAAAAAAAGCTTATCACCATCGACACCACTGGTATCAAACTCGCCAAAAAATTAGACTGAAAAATGAATCAACATTATAAAATCATTGCGCAGGAAATGCATCTCAGAGACCAACAGGTGTCCGCTGTTGCTGCTTTACTCGAAGAGGGAGCAACAGTGCCGTTTATTGCTCGATACAGAAAAGAAGCAACCGGTTCCCTTGAAGATACAACAATAGCTGCAGTGCGGGACAGGATTGAAAAACTGGCCGAGCTTGACAAACGGAGGCAGGCAATCGTTGCTTCTCTTACCGAACGTAATTTACTTACAGAAATACTCAACAGGAAAATCTGCCTAGCCCAGGACCTTGTGACATTGGAGGATATCTACCTGCCATACCGGCAGAAACGCCGTACCCGAGCTACTATTGCCAAAGAAAAAGGCCTTGAGCCGCTAGCCAGGGAGATATTCGCCCAGGATGGGAGAAAGATTGAAGCGGCGGCCTTTATTGACCCCGAAAAAGGCTGCGAAAACGAGGCGGATGCATTGGCAGGCAGCCGGGATATTATTGCTGAATTGGTCAGCGAAGATGCCGAAGTGCGAACGGTGTTAAGACAACTTTTTGCCAGGGAAAGTACAATTCAATCAAAACTGGTCAAAAAGAATGAGGATAACGGGGCTAAATTTAAGGATTATTTTGACTGGCGGGAACCGGCAGCCAAAGCACCAAGTCACCGGCTGCTTGCAATGCTGCGCGGAGAGCGTGAAAAAATTCTCACCCTGGCAATCCGCCCCCCTGAGGAAAAAGGGATTCAGTTCTTACTGAAAAAATTCATTAAGCAAAACGATTTTGCCGGCAAACATGTGACACTGGCAGTGGAAGACAGTTATAAACGTCTTCTCGCGCCATCGCTTGAAAATCAACTTCGGAACAGCCTTAAGACACGGGCGGACGCAGAGGCAATAACAGTTTTTTCCGAAAATCTCCGGGAACTTTTACTTGCCTCGCCCCTGGGAGAGAAACGTTTAATGGCCCTTGACCCGGGCTTCCGGACCGGTGCCAAACTGGTCTGCCTCGACGGTCAGGGCAAATTCCTTCATCATACGATCATTTACCCGACTCATGGTGGAGAAAAGCTGCACCAGGCCGGTGGCACACTACGCCGACTCTGTGAAACTTACAAATCGGAAGCCATTGCCATTGGCAACGGCACGGCCGGCCGTGAAACAGAGGGCTTTGTGCGCGGTCTGAACCTTTCTCCAGATATCATCATTACCATGGTGAATGAAAGCGGCGCTTCTATCTATTCGGCTTCGGATGAGGCACGGGAGGAATTCCCTGACCTTGATGTAACGGTTCGTGGTGCTATATCCATCGGCCGCCGTTTGCAGGACCCTCTGGCGGAACTAGTAAAAATAGATCCCAAATCCATAGGCGTGGGGCAGTACCAGCATGATGTTGATCAGTCTGAACTGAAAAAAAGCCTTGAGGACGTAGTCGTCAGTTGCGTCCACAGTGTTGGAGTGGAAGTAAACACGGCAAGCGTCCAACTTCTCACCTTTGTTTCCGGCCTTGGCCCGACGCTGGCAAAAAACATTGTCCAATACCGGCAGGAAAACGGCCCTTTTGCTGAACGAAAACAACTCAAGAAGATACCCCGTCTGGGGCCGAAGGCCTATGAACAATGTGCCGGATTTCTTCGTGTCAGAGGCTTAAAGAATCCCCTTGATTCAAGCGGCGTCCACCCAGAGCGCTATGACCTTGTCGAACAAATGGCAAAGGATCTGAACTGTTCAGTTTCAGAGCTGATTCAGAATGAGACTGTCAGGGAAAAAATCAACCTGAAAAAATACCTCTCCGATTCGGTTGGACTTCCGACCCTGAACGACATCATGGCGGAACTTGCAAAACCAGGCCGCGACCCGAGAAAGGCTTTTACAGTCTTTCAGTTCACTGAAGGCGTCAATACCATTGAGGACCTTTACCCGGAGATGCGGCTCCCCGGAATTGTCACCAATGTAACCCGTTTCGGTGCTTTTGTTGACATCGGCGTTCATCAGGATGGTCTTATCCACATCAGTCAACTTGCAGACCGCTTTGTGAAAGACCCGGCAAAAATCGTTAAAATAGGTCAACAGCTGATGGTCCGAGTTCTGGAAATTGATATCCCGAGAAAGCGAATAGCTCTTTCATTAAAAAAAAATAGGGTCATGTCTTGAATTGTCACGTTCATTCCTCGATTTTTACAGTGCATCTGAGGAACAAGTTCATTCAGACACAGCGATCCCTAGTGTCATGTCAAGTGAGAAGTGACGCAAGATTGCGAAGTAATTTTACCTGTCTGCAAGGCACGACTGAGGGAGCATAGCAGTGCTATGTAACTGAAGGAGTAACGCAGTCAGACACTAGACACGGTGATCATAAAAAGCCCGAGAGGGTTTGCCAGTTTTACCTCAAGTCCGACCACATGAAGCCCATCCACCAGACAGTACCAGTTCAGGGTTGACTCCAAGGCCACAATGGGCATAGAATCGAGTTAGCAGAGTTGGTCAAGGATCATTTTCAGGTCATTTGGCAGCTTTTTCTTGACGAGGATCTTTTCGTTTCGGTGTCTGATGTGAGCAAAAAGCCTACATAAATCATAATCACCTGGGCGAACGCCTTTAATAATTATCAAGGCCATCAACTCGGACGTCGAAAAGCTTCATCGCTCGTTTCTCGCTATGTTTTTTTGCTGCCACGTATGCCCAGCGATTTAGTGCTTATTCAAAAAGGAGACTCGGAAAATTGAATATAACAAAAGCTAAAGAAATTTTAGGGAAAAAATTTAGTTTTTCGTCTGTGGATACAAATAAAGTGATTCAGGAATTAAAAATACCCAAAAATGCTAAAATTTTAGATGTCGGAACAGGAATTGGCAATATGGCAATAATGCTCTCATTAAATGGATATAAAGTATTAACAGGTGAACCAAAAAATGATGAGTCTATTTATGCAAATCAAAAATGGCTTAGCAATTCAAAAAAAGTGAATGTTGATCACTTAATAGAATTTAATCCGTTCGACGCTAAAGATATTCCATATGATGATAGTTTCTTTGATGCCATTTTCTCTTTAGGAACCTTTCACCACATCGACGAGGTCTCTCGAGTAAAAGTTTTACAAGAATTTATCCGCACAACTAAATTAAATGCAATTATTTGTTTTTTTGAGCCAAATCAAAAGACAATCAAGATGATAAAGGAAAATGATCCATCGCATCCTGACGCTGCTGATCCCAACGAGTATATCCATGAGCTCAATTTGACCTCCCGGAAAATTGAAGGAGCTAATTTTGATGCATTTGTCTTTCAAAAACACCTTTGAGGATTGCATTATATAATAAACGGCCAAAGGATAATAATAAACTATATCGTACTTAAAAAGAGTAAAGAGTTAACGGCAAACTCGCCCAATTTTCTTTATTAAAACAATTCATCGGGGAGGAAAAAAATGAAATCATGCACAGGTTTTATCGGTTTAATTGCATTGGTCTATTTTTTATTGGGGCTGGGAACTCCTGCTTTTTCAGAAGGATTGGAACTTGTCGAACTACTGGTGAAAAACCTAGGCATTACAACACAGCAGGCAGAAGGAGGTGCAGGCTCTATTTTTAATGCTGCAAAGCAAGATATGGGCGTTGAAGACTTTAAAAAAGTAACAACCGCCATGCCGGAAGTTGAACCGCTTATGGCTGCTGCTCCGAAAATTGAAAAAAGTTCAGGTACTCTGGGAGGAATTTCTTCCATGTTAAGTGAGGATACCGGCTCACTGGGAAAAATGGCCGATTTGTATGATTCCTTTTCCCAGCTGGGGTTAAGTAAAGACATGGTAGGTGAATTCATTCCTCTTATTTCGGACTATGCAAAATCCAAGGGCGGGGAGACCGTCTCCAACCTTCTTAAAACAGCACTCCAGTAAAAAATACAAAGAGAGGGCAGGTCTTAATTTTTGACAGACTCTGTTTGGCAGAGAGAAAAAACTAGAATCAATGTGCGTCTACTGGACGCTGTTTCTGAATGAACTTAACGGCTGCAATATTTGGGCATAAAGTATCTTTATGCCCAAATAAGCTAGGCTGGATTTCTCTGGAACACCTCATCATGTAATGGGGCGTGAGGTAGATACGGCTTGATTTTAATTGAATGGTTTTTATGATGATTATTCCTACCCACCCGACGCTGACTTCTCAAGGGTTAGGTATCTTCACTTACATTGATACAGAGAGTAGTCATAGATATACAGAGTTACTTTTAAGCTTTAAATTAACAAACAGGGGATGATCAAATGGCCCAAAAACCAACTTATGAAGAACTGGAACAAAAAATAAGTAAATTAAAAAAAGAAACTGTTGATCACAAGCTGATGGAAGATGCGCTATATGATTCACAGCATATGCTGAATACTGTATTAGACTCAATACCATCTGCCGTCTTCTGGAAAGATCGTAATTTATTTTACCTCGGCGGCAACCGCACATGGTTGAACACTGTAGGCATGAACTCTTCAGAGGAGGTTATCGGAAAGAACGACTATGAGCTTTCATATACTAAAGAGCAGGCAGATTCGTTTCGGAAACACGATAAAAAAGTTATGGAATCTGGTATTCCTGAATATGACATCATCGAGCCTTATCTTAAGGCTGACGGCACTCAAGCCTGGGCCAAAACTAACAAGGTGCCGCTGCGGAACACGGATGGGAACATCATAGGTCTCCTCGGTAGCTATAAAAACATTACCAAGCGTAAAAAGGCAGAGGAAGAACTACAAAAGCAGCGAAATCTCTTTAAGATGATTCTTGAAACAACTCCAGATATGCTTATTTTTAAGGACACAAATTCTGTCTACCGGGCCGTAAATTCATCTTTTTGCAAGTATGTTGGCAAATCAATGGAAAAAATTATCGGAAAAACAGACTATGACTTATTCCCTGCGCATGAAGCAGAAATGTATCGCCAAGATGATGCTAAGGTAATGAAATCTTTAAAGCCATTGATTCAAGATGAACAAGCTACTCTTATGCAAGGTAAGCAATGGTTTCATGTAGCCAAAACCCCTGTATTTGATAATAATAAAAAATTGATTGGAATCCTTTGTTCAAACAGAGATATAACAAAGCGAAAGAAGATACAGAGCGACTTGCTTGCAAACGAGGAAAAATACAGGAAACTTTTTGAAGAAGCCAGGGATGGGATAGTCCTGGCTGATGCAGAAACAGGTATAATTGTCGACTGCAACTCTGAAATCGCTAAACTCGTTGAAAGGAAAAAATCCGAATTATTAGGCCAACATCAAAGTATTCTTCATCCTCAGCTCGCAATTGTTGACGGATTTTCAGATAGTTTCATAAAACATAGAAATAAATTTGATGGTCAGATTTTAGATGAACATGTTGTCACAAGCACTGGAGAAATCAAGGATGTAGCAGTTAAATCCACTATTATTGAATTAGATAACAAAAAATACCTCCAGGGAATCTTTCGCGATATCACCGAGGAAAAGAAAGCAAAAGAGGCACTTATAAAAAGTGAAAAACTGTATCGCACTCTTGTAGAGAATATTGATATGGGTGTTACACTTATTGATACAAATCATAATATTATCTTGACAAATACCGGTCAGGAAAAAATGTTTAATAAAAAAGCAAAAGAATTTATTGGCAAAAAGTGTTTTCAAGAATTCGAAAAACGTGATGGAGTTTGCCCGCATTGTCCAGGTGTAATAGCAATGAATACCGGACAAACTGCCGAAGTCGAGACTGCTGGCTTAAAAGATGATGGCAGCAAGTTTGATGTTAGAATCTGTGCATTTCCGATCTTTGGGACGAATAATACTGTGACAGGATTCATAAAAATTGTGGAAGACATAACTGTTAAGAAAAAGCTTGAAGCCCAGTTTCAAAAGGCTCAAAAATTTGAATCCATCGGCACATTGGCAGGAGGCATTGCCCATGACTTTAACAATCTTTTGATGAGTATTCAGGGCAACACATCCCTGATGCTTATGGATATTGATTCTTATCACCCTCATTATGAAAGGCTGAAAAGCATTGAAAAACAGATTAAAGGCGGGGTCAATCTTACCAGACAGCTTCTTGGTTGTGCCAGCAAAGGCAGGTATGAGGTAAAGCCGACAAACCTTAACCAGATAGTAGAAGAAACTTCCAAGACTTTTGGCAGAACAAGAAAACAGATTGCCATTCACAGAAATATGACCGAAGACCTGTTTGCAATAGAAGCTGATCGGGGACAAATTGAGCAGGTACTGTTAAATCTATTTATAAATGCTTCAGATTCCATGCCTGGTGGAGGAGATCTTTATCTGGAAACAAATAATGTCACAAACAAAGATATGAAGAGCAGGCCTTATAAATCAAAGGCCGGCAACTATGTTAAGCTGACTGTCAGAGACACAGGCAAAGGCATGGATAAAATCACCAAGGAACGCATTTTTGATCCTTTCTTTACTACCAAGGAAATGGGAAGAGGCACCGGTCTGGGGCTTGCGTCTGTTTATGGCATTATAAAGGCACATGGCGGATATATTGATGTTGAATCTAAAATGAACCAAGGGACAACCTTCGAGATATATCTGCCTTCAACCACAAAGAAAGCCGACAGAGTAACCAAAGATTCTGAAAAACTCATTAAACAAAGCGGAACTGTGCTACTTGTTGATGATGAAGTTGCTGTTCGAAAAGTATGCATGAGCATACTGGAAAAAATAGGCTACAGGGTTTTATCAGCCAAAGACGGAGAAGAAGTCTTAGAGCTTTACAGAAACAATAAGGACGAAATAGATATAGTGCTGTTAGACATGATTATGCCTAATATGAGCGGTAGCGAGATTTATGACCGGCTTAAGGAAATTAATCCTGAAGTAAAAGTGCTCCTTTCAAGCGGCTACAGTATAGATGGTGAGGCGACCGAGATATTGAACCGAGGCTGTGACGGATTTATTCAGAAGCCGTTTAATATAAAAAAACTATCTGAAAAATTAGGGGCGATATTAAACCATAAATAGAATTTCTTAAAAGAACGAACATAGATATGATGTATATCGTGGTTTATATTGCGGGGCTTGCGAGATAATCAATGCAGAGATAGCGTCCCTTAGATATATTTTTATAATAGGGTCTGGGATTGAAGAAAAAAAATTTTGAGCTTTATTCACAGAAGTCAAGTTTTTGAGATCTTTAGTGAGAATTGTCACAAGTACCTGAGTCATGAGTGTTGAGGCCCTTTTCTATTATTAGTCTGACAAAGGTGCAATGGGACTCTTTTAAAAGGATCCGTCCCCCCACTATCTTTAGGAGCTTTTTCATTTTTGACAGGGTCTCATAGTCAATAAGGGTTTCAACCTTGTAACCCATTGGGGTTGCAGGATTTCTCAGGCGCAGTCCTACGCCTGCGAGGCCCTTTCAGCAGTCACCTATGCTGTCTATAGACTCGATGATCTCGTTCTTGAAACTATTTTGACTAATGATATTGCCGGACATCCTTGTTCCCTGTGGTCAGTGTCTATGGAGTATCGGGTGATGCTCCTTTGGTATAAACTCTTTAGCCATTGAAAAATTATCCTAAATGTCTCCTTATATGCGTGCTACTGAGGACCTGTGGCGACGACTTCAATCAGATACTTTTCTGAAATTTTATAAATAATCCTGAATTGGCTTATCTGAAAATTCATCAATCCTTCAAGTTCACCTTTGAGAACCTTTTTAGAATATGGCTTTGATAAAATTGCTTACAACGGGACCTTCACCTTTTTCTAAAAATCAGACGTAGACCAGCAATTATAGACGCAAAGCATTCTTGATCGAATATCCTCATCAACGTCCAAATTGCCAACTAACTTATATAGAATAATACTCCAAAAAGCCAAAATAAACCAATGGAAAAGCGTTTTGTGCCTGGCTAAGACTGAAGTTGCCAACATCAAGTACATAGCCATCTATCAGGCCTCACATCGATATTTTTTGCTACAGCGATCTATCGACATTGGGGCTGACTGTACAGTCAGTGGCACGCTGTTTCTGGATGAACCTGATGGCTTCAATTATGCTCAGATAAGCCAGACTGGATGCCCTTGGAATACTTCATCCTGTAATGGGGCTTAGGATTGAAGGGACACAGCAGATGAGGTGTTTTCAGTAAAATCAAAAAACACTACCCCATCTACACCGCTGTGAGCATCATATAACACATAGAGAACCTTCCACTCTCCGGGATGAAGCAAAGGATTCTGTCGCCCCTTTTTATCCTGTCTGACTTAAAAAACTCTTCCAAAATGATATAGATAGAAGCCGCTCCGGTGTTTCCTTTGTAAGCCAGGTTGGTAAACCACCTCTCCGGAGGGATCTCGAAGTCGATGCTTTTCATATGGTCATAAAGTTCCGGCCTGAAGTACTCAGAGGAATAGTGGGGCAGAAACCATGTGATATCAGATGGCGCAAGGGCATGCTTTTTGATGATACCGGACAGCGTGCGCTCTACTGCCGTTGTGGCGACTTCTTGATTCAAAAGTCTTGCGTCCTGCTTTATTAGAAAAGCGCCTTTTCTAACGGCCTCTTGTAGAGAGGGGAACTCGCGCCATCCCGTGATGTTCCCGTTGTTGTCTTTTATTGCTCCGGCATACATACAGGTTTCAAGCTGACTGGCATGAGAGATATGTTCAATCCAATCGATCTTAAGGGCGAGCTTGCCGGACGGGGAGGTATTGGTCAGGAAGACCTCGCCTGCTCCATCAGAGAGCATCCAACGAAGAAA
>JAFDDO010000121.1 GCA_019310825.1 Deltaproteobacteria bacterium
CTATCGGACCATGTTTCATTTCTCCTGCTGCATATCCCTCGGCATGGATGTAAGAAATCTCCTTAAGCTTAAGGGCCCCCTCAAGGGCGACAGGAAAATGAATGTCCCTGCCAAGATATAAAAAATCCCTGTAATTGTAAAAGATATCTGCTAACTCCATGGTCTGCTGATGCCACGAGACGAGACCCTTTTCCAGTAACCCGGGAACACTTATTAGAGCTGAAATTTTGCTGCTAATATCTCCCCTGGCAAGGCTACTTCTGACCTGGCTTAGATAAAGCGCAAGGACATAAAGGGCTGAAAGCTGACTGGTAAAGGCCTTAGTTGAAGCAACCCCGATTTCAGGTCCGGCATGGGTGTAAACCGTACCGTCTGACTCTCTGGTTATGGTACTCCCCACCACGTTGCAAATAGCTATTACGGGTGAATCCAACTCCTTCGCCATGCGAAGCCCTGCCAAGGTATCAGCCGTTTCTCCTGACTGGGAAATCGGAACTGTTAGCACAGTCCCATCTAATATAAGGTGCCTGTAACGAAATTCAGAAGCAAGGTCCACTTCTACCGGCAGACCTGCCCATTTTTCTATCCAGTATTTTGCTACAAGTCCTGCATGCCAGGATGTACCACAGGCAAGAAGTACTACCCTCCTGAGGCCCTTTATCGAATCAGAAGAGAGTTCTATTTCAGGCAGGCTCACCTCTCCGAACTCCGGCATCATGCGACCGCAGCAGGTATTTAGCACAGCCTGGGGCTGCTCGTAAATCTCCTTTAACATAAAATGCTTATACCCGGCCTTTTCTGCCATGGTCGCATCCCAGGAAATGGTTTGAGGGGCCTTTGCTACCGGCTTGCCGTTATCTATGCGCCTCACCTCGGCACCGTTTCTGGACAGTATGGCCAACTCCCCGTCATCCAGAAAGATTACATCACGTGTATAGGGCAAGAGGGCAGGGATATCCGAAGCCAGAAAACATTCATTGTCTGCAATTCCTAAGACCATGGGGCTTTGCTTTCGCGCGGCAACTAATATGTCAGGATTGCCCTGCCACAGCACGCCTATAGCATAAGCGCCTTCAACCTCCATCATGGCATCCCTGACAGCCTTAACCAGATCTACATTCAAATATTTTTCAATAAGGTGTGCCAGGACCTCGGTATCTGTCTCTGACTTAAAGATATGACCCTCTTTCTGGAGCTGTTGGCGAAGGGTATAGTAATTTTCAATAATGCCGTTGTGAACCACTACCAGGTTCCCGGTACAGTCTGTGTGAGGATGGGCATTGGCCTCGGTAGGTTCTCCATGAGTAGCCCAACGGGTATGGCCCACACCAATGGAGCTTGGCCGATCCCGTATACCATCCAATAGCAGATCAAGCTTGCCCAGCTTGCCTTCGCTCCTGACGCGGTGAATAGACTCCTCGTAAATATACGCCACCCCGGCTGAATCATAGCCCCTGTACTCCAGCCTCCGGAGGCCATCTAAGAGTATTGGCAATACGCACCTGTGACCAATATACCCTACTATGCCGCACATATGTCCTCCTAAAAATGCATACTCTTAAATACGATCACGTATCAAAGTTTAAAGTGCCTAAAATTATGGTGCGCGCTTTCAGGACAGTTACTATAAACAGATGGGGCAAAGCGATACCTTAACTTTAGGCACTTTAAAATTCCACTAACGAGACCCCTCCCAGAAAAGGATTGTCTTAACTGTCTTAAGTATTATGTAAAGATCCAGTACTATGGACATATGTTTTATATAAAAGAGGTCGTATTCAAGCTTCTTTTTTGCATCTTCCTCTGATGCCCCATAGGGATAGCTGATCTGAGCCCAGCCGGTAATTCCCGGTTGAACAGTGCCGCGTTGATCATAATACCGGATTTTCTCTGTCAGCTCGCTTACGAATTTTGGCCTCTCAGGTCTAGGCCCCACAAAATTCATTTCGCCTTTCAGAACATTCCACATCTGGGGGATCTCGTCTATCCTGAGTTTGCGAATTATGCTACCGACCCTGGTGACCCTGACATCATCCTGCTTTGCCCACTTAGCCCCTCCACGCTCTGCGTCCTGTCGCATAGAACGAAACTTAATTAAAACAAAGGTCTTGCCATCCCTACCTACCCTCTCTTGCCTATAGAATATCGGACCACGGGAATCTAACTTAATACATATGGAAGTCAGCAAAATAATCGGGAATGAGAAAAAAAGACCAAGAGCTGACAGACATGTACCAATAAGCCGTTTTGTTGCAATCATTAACCATGACTTTTGAAAACCTTCGTGAAAAATCAGCCAACTGGGATTTATCTTATCAACCAATATCCTGCCGGTAAGCTCCTCATAAAAAGTCTCTCCCTCAAGAACAGGCACGCCTTTCATCTTACATTCCAGGAGTTGATTCAAGGGAAGCCGCCCTCTCCGCTGGTCCATGGCAACAATAATTTCTTCCGCTCCTGTCTCTCTTACACGCTGAGACAGATCGGAAAAAGAATTAAAGACTCGTATCTCACCATAAGCCTCATCCTCAGCAGGCACTTTGTCCAAAACTGCACCTGCAACGCTGAAACCGCAGTCACTCTTGTCCTTGATTTCTCGGATTATCTCTTCAGAAAAGGTGCCGGACCCCACAATCAAGACAGGAATGGTCCACCATTCTTTTCTAAGCATCCAGCAATATGCATATCTCCAAAGACTGCTGAGAAAAATAAAGACGAGCAGGCTCCCTAAAAAGACCCACCGACCGGGCAAGAGGACCGGAAAGACAAAATAAAGAAATCCCAAAAAAATGGAGGCGCTACCAAGGGCCTGGATCAGGCGGGTGCTCATCTCCACATAATTGAACCCGGACCTGAAAGTATATAGGTCATAGTAGTAAAGACTCAAAAGGCAGACAAAAACTATTATAAGTAATCTAGGCCACAGGGACAATATATCAGATGCGGAAATATCTCCAACATTACGATAGGCTACAACTACAACCAGGGAAAAGAACAGAAAAAAGCCTTCGCCACTAAAAAAGAACAGTTTTCTAATAGAATATTTTTTTCCAAAGACTCTAATCATAGAACGGTCATAAAAATATTGGAACCGCTAATAAATGGGTTCCTTATTTTGAGCTAGGTCTGCTCATTTGATCTGTAGTAAGGATATCTTTTTTTATAATAGGAATACTTCCCGGACGGGCTTTCAAAACAGTTAAAGACTATTCCCAGTATTTTATCCTCACCCAACCTGGCAACGGCCTCTTCTATCAAATCCTGATTGGAATAACCGTAACGAACCACAAAAACCACAGCATCGACATTTTGAGAAAGTCTCAAGGTTTCAGCCACTAGGTTGACAGGAGGAGAATCCACGATGATAAAACGATCCGGATATCTCTCTCGTGCCTCTTCAAAGAGATGTCTCATTTTAGCGGAAGTCAGAAGTTCAGCAGGATTCCTCACTGAATGGCCGGCGGGAAGAACGGTCAACTTCAGCATGGGAGTCCTGATCAGGTATTTAGACAAGGTCTCATTCCTTTGGAGATATTCTGAAAGTCCTTCTCTTGGCTCTAAGCCCAGCATCCCATGCACAGATGCCCTCCTGATGTCAGCGTCTATCAGAAGGGCATAAGGATCTACACTCTGGGCAATGCTTACTGCCAGATTACACGCTACCATGGTCTTGCCGGCCTGCTCCATAGCAGAGGTCACAAGTATCACCCTGCGATTCTTACCGTCCTCGGGATAAAGGATTTGGGACCGAAGCACTTTGAAGTGCTCCGCAGCAGGAGACTCGGGATCATGAAACACCACCAGCCTAGGATCAACCGGACCTTGTAGAGCTTTTGATACAAATCCGGCCCCTTCCCCAGTCTGAATATCTGTCTTGGAAGTAGTCGTATCTTGATGAACTGGTTTGGTGCTCCCCTCAGGCTGAATTCGTGCCTGACCTTGCTCTCTCGATCCTATCTCGCAGAGAGGCCTTAACAGACCCTTCTTCCTTGCCGTCTCTTTCCTTGCCTTATCCAAGGCATCAGCAATCTTACCCATTTTTCTCTATGCCCTTTAAATATTTACGGTATCCTTCATTTACCAGTTTACACTTTTCTTGAAAAAGCGTGTATTATCGAACTGAATTCCAATGTCAAAACTGGAAATTGGAAAACAGGTAACGCATCTACATCTTTGTGTTTTTCCCAGTTTCAAATTTCACGTTTCACTGCCAAAATACAAGGTCAACAAGGTACAAACTGCTTGTGATTTGTCGTGAAGAATGCCTAAATATTCAATTATTATTCTACCTCATTCGCAATCAACTCATGTGCTACCAAGAGATTGTCATCGTCAAAGATATTGTCAATACTACTAGTTAAAATACAGTCATTCATCGGGACGCCCCACCACAGAAAGAGTAAGCCTAACAATACAACTATAACCATAACAGCCTTGATGAGTCTGCTGTATCTGCAGTAAAGCGGAATTGTTACACTATCTGCATCTTTCTCGTCCTTGCTGCCGGATAGCCTGAGTTCTGCCGCACACTCTTCGACCACCCTATTGTCAATCCGTTTCAGCTCTTTAACATAACCGGTAAGAAGGGCATGGTCAGCCAAGATATTGGTTAATCTCGGAATGCCTTTGGCGTACCCATAAAGGCTTTGTATTGCAGACTCAGTGAATATACCTAGGTCTTTAGCCCCAGACCTGAGCAAACGGGTCTCTATATATTCAGCGGTCTCCTCAAGGGTCATGGAAGACAAATGATACCTCAAGGTTATGCGCTGTGTCAGCGGCCTCATCTCCGGACTGGACAGTTTTTCATTAAGCTCGGGTTGCCCCACCAGGATTATATTTACCAGCTTATGACCGGAAGTCTCCAGATTGGAAAGCAGCCTTATCTCCTCTAATAGCTCGAGAGATAGAGAATGGGCCTCGTCTACAATTAACACAACGTTTTCGTTACTATTATAAGCCTTTTCTAAAAACCGTGTAAACTTAACGAGAAAGTGGGCCTTGTGTTCTATCGTCCCCAGTTTATATACATCTGCTAAGAGGTAAAAAAACTCCTCTCTTGTCAGGGTGGGGTTGGATATGAAGGCAACCCTCACTTTCTGTGGCACCTCTGCAAGAAGGGCATGTATTAAGGTGGTTTTCCCAGTACCCACCTCACCAGTTATTACTACAAAGCCCTTCCTTTGAGCAACTCCATAGGTCAGATTGGCCAGTCCCTCACGATGGACTTCGCTAAGATAGAGAAACCTTGGATCAGGAGAGATGGAAAAGGGCTGTTCATTCAGTCCATAATAGCTGAGATACATACAATTCAGAAAAGGCCTTCAAGGGCACCAGGGCCCTTGTTCCACAGAATAAACAAGAGGACTATTATCACTGCATAACCCAACGCTGCGAATGAACCTAAAAACAAGGCATTGAGCCTCCTTTTCCGCTTCTCCGCATCAGTCAAAAGAAGGGGCACACAGGCTAAGATAGAGATGTTTAACGCCTTTTTCACGTCTTCGGGATCATAGAATACATTGCTAAGATACTCCCGTCCCAAGGCCAACCCCAGCCCTGCGCCTGCAGCCAAAAGAAGGGTCATAGCCAAAATCTTTTTCGCATCAGGTTTGAAAAATGTTTCTGGTATTCTAGCTGGATCGACTACCCTGAACTGCTCCCCCTTTTGTCTCCTTTCCAGGGCTGCTGACTGCTCAGCCTCTATCTTGCGATTCATTAAGCTTTCATAGGACATCCTCAGGTTGTCATAGCCCCGTGTGAGGTCAAGTAGCTCCTGCTCTCTCTTGGGCGTGTTCTCAATACGTGTCTGATACACAACTATCTGTTTCCGGACCTTATCACTTGCTTCCCTTATTGCCTTGAT
Organism: Deltaproteobacteria bacterium; assembly: GCA_019310825.1. Classification (GTDB taxonomy): domain Bacteria; phylum Desulfobacterota; class Dissulfuribacteria; order Dissulfuribacterales; family UBA3076; genus UBA3076. The sequence continues at coordinate 5,867 of JAFDDO010000121.1, forward strand.
GTCAAATTCCAAACCCTTCAGTTGATACTGGAGCCCCACGATGATGGCATTCACCGGACCCCCTGCATCAACCAGAGTCTCACTTTCCATACTTACTTCCGTCTCTTCATTGTCCGATGCAAAGTTTTGGATAGCCCGCTCTTTCTCAAGCTTGGCAATAAGTTTTTTGACAATCACCACATCCGGATGAGTATCAGTGTACCGGATTCTAAGGGACTCAAGCCTCTCCCTCAGGCCTTCCAGGGTAGTTGGGGCCTGAGAGGCTGCCTCCCCATGGGAACCGGCAAGACCAGAAACCAAACTCAAGTTACTCTTCTCTTCTGTAATTTGGCGCTGTAATAACAATTTTCTGTCTTCAGCACTCCTGATATTTTCTTGCAGAGTCCCAATTTCCTCCTGAAGACGCTGGAGCATAGCCAGATTACTGCCCCTCTGCTCGGGAAGCTCGCCTATATGCTCCGTCTTATACTGTTTCATTTCCTCTTCCCGGTGTTTCAACTCACGATAGACCTTTTCAAGCTCTTCGGACAGAAACTCTGCAGTACCCCTGGCCTGCATCTCCCTTAATTTAAGATTTTCTTCAATAAACATATTGGCCAGGGCATTGACGACCCTGGTAATGAGAATAGGGTC
>JAFDDO010000122.1 GCA_019310825.1 Deltaproteobacteria bacterium
TCAGCACGAGGTACCAGTTGATGATGCTATTTCAGCCGTGGAGAGTCTGGTTAGGTAGGTTGCGAATTTTTGTGTTTACAAAAATTTGATTTCAAAAGGCAAAACCCAACAAATTATTATATTCGAAGATGAGGTAATCTGAATGGATTTAATGGATGGGCTGAAGCGCACCCATAATTGTTATAGTCTTACAGAGACGGCCCTGGACCAGGACGTAGTGCTGATGGGATGGGTGCTCAGGCGGCGGGATCACGGGGGGCTTATTTTCATAGACCTTCGCGATCGCAAAGGGATCACCCAAGTGGTATTTGCACCTGAGGTACACGCTGATTCACATCAAAAGGCCCACAGTCTCAGGAGTGAGTATGTTATTGCAGTAAAGGGCTTGGTCCGCAGAAGACCCGAGGGCATGGAGAATCCAAAGATAAAGACCGGTATGATAGAAGTCGCATGTGTTGATCTGCGCATTTTGAACACCTCCAAGACCCCTGCATTTTCCCTTGATGAAGAAGGGGAAATATCTGAAAACCTGAGGCTTACATACCGATATCTGGACCTTAGAAGACCCCTCATGGTTGAGAGCATAAGTCTTCGGCACAGGGTTTGTCAGGCCATGAGGTCCTATTTAAACAGCAGGGATTTCCTTGAGATTGAGACCCCTATTCTGACAAGGAGTACCCCTGAGGGTGCCAGGGATTACCTTGTGCCCAGCAGGGTCAACCCGGGTGGCTTTTATGCCCTGCCACAGTCCCCCCAGCTCTATAAGCAAATCCTCATGGTCTCAGGCCTTGAGCGTTATTACCAGATAGTCAAGTGTTTCAGGGACGAGGACCTGAGGGCTGATCGTCAGCCTGAGTTTACACAGCTCGACATGGAGATGTCCTTTATTGATGAAGACGACATTATTGATCTGATAGAGGGCCTTATGTGTTTCCTGTTTAAAGAGGGCCTGGGCAAGGATATCGAGACACCATTTCAAAAACTGACCTTTCAGGAGGCAATGGATCGTTTTGGTACCGATCGGCCCGATACGCGCTTTGGCCTGGAGCTCTGTGATATATCAGACATTGTCGCCGAATGCGGGCTGAAGGTTTTTCAGAAGGTGGTTTCTGCCGGCGGTGTGGTAAAGGCCATAAATGCAAAAGGCATGGGTGATTTTTCCAGAAAGGACCTGGATGATCTCACTGAGTTTGCAATAGGTTTCGGGGCCAAGGGGCTTGCCTGGGTAAAGATAAAGGAAGACGGCTCTTGGCAGTCACCCTTAACGAAATTTTTCTCTGAGGAAGAGAAAATGGCAATAGTACAGCAGTTAGATGCGGCCCCGGGAGATATATTATTCTTCGGGGCGGATCAAAAGGCTGAGGTATGCAGAGTTTTGGGAGAGCTCAGGATTGAGCTTGCCAGGCGCCGGAATCTTGTCCCTGAAGGAAAATTTAGTTTTATCTGGGTTACTGAGTTTCCTCTGGTAGAATATGATGAAGATGAGGGAAGGTTTGTTGCTTTGCACCATCCATTTACCTCCCCAAGGACCGAGGATATGGAATTGTTATCCAGCGACCCTGCGAGCGTAATCTCCAGGGCCTATGATCTGGTTCTTAATGGAATTGAGATAGGTGGTGGCAGTATTCGTATTCATCAGACTTCTGTTCAGGAGGCTGTCTTCAGGGCTTTATCAATCTCTGAAGAAGAGGCCCATGACAAATTTGGCTTCCTTCTTGAGGCTCTTGAATATGGTGCCCCGCCCCACGGAGGCATTGCTTTTGGCCTGGACCGCCTGGTAATGCTTATGGCAGGAAAAGATAGCATTAGGGATGTCATGGCCTTTCCAAAGACCAATAAGGCCCAGTGTCTATTGACCCATGCCCCTGCAAATGTAAGCATGGCTCAGTTGGCTGAGCTTTATTTGAAACCTGACTGGAAAAAAGTGCCTAAAGTGAGCTAAGTTGTGGCGTGTGCTTTCAGAGTGGTTATAATAATAAGATAGAGCGAAGCGACTCTTTTCCGGTTTATCCGGGTTTGAAAAATGAGAAATAATAAACTAAATAATACCTTTCATTCAATAGTTAAAATATATAATTCAATATTATAATTAAATAGGAGTGCTTATGGCAAAGTGGAATCCCGGACGTAGGTTATTGGATCGCCAAGGTGGTGAATACTGGAATTTTAATCTTAAGAATATCCCCCAGGCCGATCTGATGAGAGATATCTATCCATATAATGAGGTATGTCTAATTGATTTTGACCACAAGCATATGATGCCGTCTCCATGCGAACATATGTTTATAACTGATACTACCTTCAGGGATGGCCAGCAGGCACGACCTCCATACAGTGTGAAACAGATTTGCGAGATTTTCGATTTAATACATCGTATGGGAGGCCCAAAGGGGATAATCCGTCAGTCTGAGTTTTTCCTGTACACTTCCAAGGACAAGGAGGCTATGGAAAAGTGCAGGGAGAAGGAATATGATTTTCCACAGATTACAGGGTGGATAAGGGCAAAGGCCGAAGACCTGAAGCTCGTAAAGGAAATGGGCCTGGGGGAGACTGGTATCCTTACCTCTGCCTCTGATTATCATATATATCTGAAGCTAAAAAGGACCAGGGCCCAAGCCATGGAAGCCTATCTGGCCATAGTTAAGGAGGCCCTGGATCTGGGAATAGTTCCCCGTTGCCATTTTGAGGACATTACCAGGGCAGATATGTATGGCTTTTGCGTGCCTTTTGCAATAGAGCTTATGAAGTTGAGAAAAGAGAGTGGGATAGATATTAAGATCAGGTTGTGTGATACCCTTGGTTATGGTGTTACATACCCTGGTGCGGCTCTTCCAAGGAGTGTTCCGAAGCTGGTAAGGGCAATGATAGATGACGCCGGAGTGCCGGGAGAACTCCTTGAGTGGCATGGCCATAACGACTTTCACAAAACAGTGGTTAACGCCACTACGGCATGGCTTTATGGGTGTGGTGCTGTAAACGGTACTCTGCTGGGGTTCGGCGAGCGTACAGGCAATACTCCCATAGAGGCGGTATTAATAGAACGCATTGCCCTGAGGGGAACTGATGATGGTATAGACACAAAAGCCATTACAGAGATGGCCAGATATTTTGAGAGGGAACTCGAGGTACATATTCCCAAGAACTATCCCCTGGTTGGTGATAATTTCAATGCCACCAGTGCGGGTATACATGCTGACGGGCTGCTCAAGAACGAGGAGATTTACAATATATTCGACACGGGCAAGATCCTAGGCAGGCCGGTAACCGTCATTATTTCCGACAAGTCCGGCACAGCAGGCGTCGCACACTGGATAAATGCACACCGGGAATTGGATGGTGAACAAAAGATTGATAAACGCCATCCGGGAGTTGTGCGGATATACAAGCAGGTTATGAGAGAGTATGAGCAGGGAAGGGTTACCTCCATGTCAAGTGAAGAGATGCAGATCATTGCCAGAAAGCACTTGCCAGAGCTCTTCATTTCCGAGTTTGACAAGCTGAAGCTTAAGGCCCATGAACTCGCCTTCCACCTGGTGAAGGACCTGATAGATCGTAAAGAAATACGATCCATGGATCCTGAAATTGCAAAGCCCAGTTTTATGCAAATCATTGACGAAAATCCTTTTATTCAGTTCCTTTACGTGGTGAATGCAGACGGACGCAAGATCACCCAGAACTTTACTCATTTGGAAGATAGAGCTAAATATGCAAACTACCAGTTGGATAGCGATTTTTCCGCCCGTCCCTGGTTTATCGAACCCATAAAGGATGGCAAGATCCATGTCAGTGAATTTTATACATCCAGGATCACCGGTGCCCTCTGTATTACAGTGTCAGGCCCGATTCGCAATGATGAAGATGAAATTGTCGGTATCCTGGGAATAGATCTACGATTTGAAGACCTCGCCAAGATGGAGCGGGACTCCGAGGAATGAGAAGGGTGCTATTCGGAAGAAGTGGGCCGATCGCACCTCCATTGCCCTGATCTTCCCTGATGCTTACTCTGTAGGCATGTCCAATCTCGGCCTTCAGTCGGTCTATGCCAGGCTCAATGCCGAAGACCGGGTGGTGGCCGAGAGATTTTTTGTGCCAAATCACCAAACCACCAAATTACCAAATTCCCCTTGGCTTTCCGAGGAGTCCTCCAGGCCTCTGAAGGACTTTGATCTCTTACTTTTCTCAGTAAGCTTTGAGTCCAATTATCAAAACATGGTAAAGGCCCTGAAAGCAGCAGGGTTGTCGCTCCGGTCTGAAGATCGTCAGGACCTGGAACCTATTGTACTGGCAGGAGGGATTGCCACCCAGATCAATCCTGAGCCAATAGCCCCTTTTGTGGATGTCTTTCTTCTTGGAGATTTTGAAGCCATTTCAGGGGGGTTTGTCTTATGCCTGCCTGAACTCACTGACCAGAGCATTTCAAGAACTGAACGATTAAAACAACTTGTGCACAATATTCCCGGGGCCTATGCCCCAAGATTTTACAGGCCCCACTATAATGCCTCAGGAGATCTGGTCGAGTGGGAGTATGAGCAAGGCTTTCCTTTCCCTGTTGTTCCAGCCATCTTTATTCCAAATTCCCAATCTGTAACTCCTCCGGTTCCGCACACCAAAATACTCAGCCCGGATGCTGTTTTTTCCAATATGTTTTTAATAGAACTTGCCAGGGGGTGTGGGAGGGGTTGTAGATTCTGTGCTGCGGGATTTGTGTATCGACCTCCAAGACAATGGCCCCTTGACTCTCTTAATGCAGCACTTCAAGAACGCAAGGATACTGATCGAGTGGGGCTGGTCGGCCTTGAGTTTCTTGGGAGGGAAGAGATTGAACTACTTTGCAAAAGGCTCCTGGACGAAGGACTGAAGCTCGCCTTTTCATCCCTCAGGGCCGATGATATTACTCAGGACCTTGTCCGCCTTCTCAAGGCCTCGGATGCCAAGTTGGCAACTATTGCACCGGAGGCAGGGTCTCAACGGCTGAGGCAGGTCATCAATAAGAATCTTAATGAAGATGTAATCCTGGAGGCGGCAGAGACACTTGTATCAGGCGGAGTTCCGAACTTGAAACTCTACTTCATGCTTGGTTTGCCTTTTGAGACCGACGAAGACGTACACGGTGTCGTGGATCTGGTTGATAAAATCCGTAGCACCGTCAGACCAATTGGTCAATCAAGGGGGCATCTGGGCTCTATAACAGTGTCAGTCAGTACTTTTGTGCCAAAGGCATGGACTCCAATGCAGTGGGCCGGGGCTGTGAAGAAGTCAGTACTTGAACGTAGAAGACAAATACTGGAAAAAGGTCTGCGTCGTTTGCCCAATGTGAGGTTACAACTGGACTCTGTGCGTGAGGCCACTTTTCAGACAATACTGAGCAGAGGTGACAGGAGGCTTGCACCTGTTCTGGAGGCAGTGGCGCTCAAGGGAGTCACCTTAAGCAAGGCTATGAAAGAGGCTGGTCTTTCAGTCGATATGTATTGTAGAGCCCTTGGTAGGGACACGAATTTCCCCTGGGAGGTCGTAGGCCACAGAGTGCGCAGAGAATATTTGTGGAAAGAGTGGAGCAGGGCATCAAGGGCCAAGCAAACTGCTTTTTGTATTCCCGAAATATGTGATAGGTGCGGGGCCTGCAGGAAGTAATATCAAGCTAAACGAAAAAATGCATTGACATATCAACAAAGCAGAGGGCGAGGCAAAATATGCGTGACTTAACTCCTCCAGGGGCCGAAAAATTTATTTTTCCCTCTTTTTCACGACATTTAAAAACTCCTTGACCTGCAGCTTCCAATAGTGCTACAGAAATCAGTTTGTGGTGCCTGGGAGTGCCGTTTAAGTCCAAATCACAAAAAGCGATCCCCTATCAACTCAATAACCCCGGTGAAAAGGGGAATGGCTACCAGAAAGGACCCTGGTGTCTTTTCGATCGTGTGGACAATCCAGGAGACAGAGAAACGTGGACGGGGGCTCCACAATTGACAAGATTTCTGCTTCGCAGTGGCGAGGGTTCGGGAGGGAAGGGGGGCTCTGCAAGCTTGACGGATGACTTCATCCCTGATAGTCGACATTGGAGACCGATCACTCCGGGCCGAGGTCCGGATATCTGCCATTGGACCTGGAGAAAGGGAGGCATCATGAAAAATATACTGGGGAGCTTTGCAGGCCTGTTGTTCTTCGTTACCGGTTTCGTCGCTGAAGCGGCCTTTTTGGACGTACCCATCGGGTATCCAACCATTCAGGCGGCGGTGAACTATGCCGAGGAGGGTGACACCATCCGGTTGAGCCATGGGACCTACCAGGAGAATATCGTGGTGGACGTCAACCGAAATATCATCATCGAAGGGGGATGGAACGATAATTTCACGGAAAGGGATATGAACCCGGCCCTCACCCGGTTGGATCCGGGAACCGCTTCCGGCATGTCAGGCATAACCTTGGATGCCGGCTCAGGGGAAACCATCGTTGTGGTCATTCGAGGCCTTACTATCCAAGACGGGACAACAAG
>JAFDDO010000123.1 GCA_019310825.1 Deltaproteobacteria bacterium
TTGCCCTCTGTATTCTCTGGACCTCGTTATCTGGTTGTGGATACCACTGCGCCGAACGCGTGGAGTCATTACCTCCCTGGATAAAAACCGTATATGTGGCACCATGGGCTAACTGCAGCAACGAACTTCTCCTTGGGGTTTGGATAACTGAAGAGCTTAGACATGAATTTTTAAGGGGCAGAGGACTAAAGCTTGTCACAAAGGATAAAGCCGATGTCATCCTTGAGGGAGAGATTGTAAGCACAAGCACCAGCGGTCTTTCCTACATTAGATATGATCAAGCTGTTGAACGACGCATCTCAGCCGAGTACTCTGTGCATCTGGTATACCGCGAAAGCGGCAAGGTCATATGGCAAACCAGTGATATTGCGAGAGAGGAAGAATTTCTTGTTGGGAAGGATGTAATGCAGACCGAAGCCTTAAAGGATGAGGCCCTACAAAAACTCAGCCGCGACGTGGCTGAGATAATCTATCACAGGATTACAGGTGTCTTCTAACCTTCTGCTTGGGCTTTTTTCAGGACCTGGGCTTTTTTACTTAGCCTGGAAATATTCCTTGAAGCTGTACGTTTGTGAATAGTACCCTTGGCCGCCGTTTTGGCAATGGCCTTTTGAGCCAACCGCATATGTTCCTGGATCTCTGCAGATGATTTCTCTGCAATGGTTGTCTCAAGTGCCTTTACAATGTTTTTTATTTTGGTCTTTTGGGATTTATTGCGTAATTGACGATCTTGATTCTGACGTGCCCTCTTAAGGGCAGACTTATGATTGGCCAATCTATTCTCCTATATTTAAATGTATTATTGTTTTCCTAAATACAAGAGTCTCATATAATATATCACCTATTTGATGTCAACATGGATCTTTTACACCTCTCAGATTATTTCAAGATACTTCGTGACGTGCCTGGCCTCGAGGCCCTGGCCACAGTGTTTATCTACTTAGTGCTTGCCAAAGCTGTTGACTTATTTATTGACAAAATTTTAAAGCGCTTGGCAGGCCTTACAAGGTTCAGTTTTGATGACAAGCTGATATCCTTTATCCATGGTCCTGTATGCTGGACTGTTGCCTTAATGGGTATTCTGCACGGGCTTATATTGCTTGAGCTGTGGCCGCCTTGGGACTTCATCTTTCCAATGATTGCTAAGAGTCTGATCCTCTTTGTGTGGTGGCTTGCGGCTGTAAGGGTAGTGAACTGGCTGTCAGACGAGAGTTTCCCAATCGCGGCCAAGACAGGGGATGCCGGACGAGACGTCTTCCTACTCTTCAAGAACATATTTCGTGTTGCAGCAGTGATCATAGGTATCCTGTGGATACTTGCAATCTGGAATGTAAACCTCACGCCGCTGTTTGCATCTGCAGGGATTGCAGGAATAGCCGTCGCGCTGGCAGCAAAGGATACCCTTGCTAATTTTTTTGGCGGGATCAGTATTTTTGTGGATAAACCCTTTAAGATCGGTGATTACATAATTCTTGATACCGGGGAAAGGGGCGAAGTGGTAACCATAGGCATCCGTTCTACAAGGATCAAGACAAGAGATGATGTGCTTATCACCATCCCCAATTCCATACTGGCAAATGTCAAGATAATTAATGAAAGCGCCCCGGTTCCAAGGTTCAGGATACGCATACCTGTGGGTGTAGCCTATGAGAGCGATCTGGAAAAGGTAGAGGATATTCTCATAGAAATAGCAAGGTCCAATTCCATGGTGTCAAAAGAACCGGAGCCAAGGGCGAGGCTAAGGGCGTTTGGGGATTCGTCAATTGACTTTGAGCTGCTGTGCTGGGTAGAAGACCCAAGGAACAAAGGTCTTGCCACGCATCAGCTCATGAATACCGTTTTTAAGGCCTTTGGAAAAGAGGGCATCACAATTCCCTTCCCCCAGAGGGATGTCCATCTCATTTCTGCAGATACAAATTAAATCACGCTTGATAAATCCCTAATAAATTGTGGCATAATTTTCATCTACGGGGTGAAGTTATTTGGCCGAGTATCTATAACCTAAATTGAGCTGTTAGCTATTAGTTTAATGATTACAGGATGTTCTGCTATTATAAACCTTCACCCGTTGGGTGTTATTTCTGATTAACGTAATGCCTTGATTTCTCAAAGCTAAACGCTAATGGCTAACAGCTAATTGCTCAATTCAGGTATCAACTGTCTCATTGCTGATAATTTTGCAGGGATAGGTTGCAGCCCTTCAGAGTAGGAAGCCGTATTAACGTGCCCCGTGCATAATACAGTTTATCTGGACGGTTTCAGACTTTACAATATAAAATACGAGATACTTGCCAACTATTAACATTCGATAGCCGAGTTTCGTGAGCCGTTTATCATTTGGGATTACATCAAAAAATGGGTTTTTCAGCGGAATCAATTATGATATTCGTATTATTCAGGAATTGTTGGGCACAGTGATGTGATAACAACCAATAATGATATATATTTATATGATCAAAAATTTGACAGTTAAAAAAGCAAAAAAGGAAATTCCTAAACTATTGAATTATGATGAAACAAACTGAATCCGGCCAGGAGCTTGTTGCGGAAAAGGCCCTTATTGCCAGAAATATGGTAAAAGTCTACAAAGGCTCATCCCTTCCCGCGCTTAATGGTCTTAATATTTCCGTAAACCAAGGAGAAATCTTTGGGCTTCTAGGCCCCAACGGAGCCGGAAAGACCACGGCCATCTCAATTATGAGTACTTTGCTGCGGCCTACTGAGGGTAGCATAACTATTTATGGTATTGATATCGTCAGATATCCGAACGAAGCAAGGAAGTTGCTTAGTCTTGTGCCACAAGAAGTAGCCCTTTATCCTAATCTGACTGCTCGGGAAAACCTGCGTTATTTCGGTCGGCTCTATGGCTTGCGTGGTTATCAACTTGAAGACAGGATTTGGGAAAGCCTTGAGTTGGTAGGGTTAAAAAAGGGGGGACGAGCGGGTTTTCACTTTTTCCGGGGGGATGAAGCGGCGTGCCAATCTGGCTGCAGGTATCTTGAGCAAACCCCGGCTCCTTTTTCTTGACGAGCCAACTGTTGGCATTGACTCCCAGTCACGGAATATGATTCTGGAAAAACTCGCATTGCTTAAGCAAACCGGAACGGCCATAATTTATACGACCCATTACATGGAAGAGGCCGAACTGCTTTGCTCTTCCGTTGTCATCATTGACAAGGGGCAGAGCATTGCCGAAGGCAATCCACAAGAGCTAATCGACCAGACTCCTGGATGTTCGAGTCTGCAAGACCTGTTTTTCGCCCTGACTGGAAAAAGTATTAGGGATTGATGTGATCAAGGTTTGAGGGTTCAGGGGCATAAGCACTAAGTTATTTTTGCACCGGATGGACTACGGAAGGTTTACTTAAAAAATGAACATCGAACATCGAACGTCCAACATCGAATTTTGAATGGGAAAAGATGAAGAAACAGACTTATGACCTGGAAGAAAGGCTGCTCGCGTATACAGAAATAGCCGTTGAATGTTCGGCATTGGATATTCGTTTTTCATTCGACGTTGGACGTTCGATGTTCGTCTTTTAACATGAACCACTGAACCTGTTAACAGTTACGTTTATGTTTAAACTGTATGCAACTATTTTTAAGGAGCTTCTATTACTCAGGCGAGACAGGGCCGGCCTGCTTGTGCTTTTTGTCATGCCTGCTGTGCTCGTACTTGTTGTCTCGCTAGTCCAGGAAAATGTCCTCAAGACAATAGGGGGGACCAGTGCCCGCATTCTGTTTGTAGATAAGGACCAGAATTCCCTGGGGCAGACTATAGAAGACCAATTACGTGAATCTGGTTCCTTAGAGATCATTAAGGAACTAGATGGGCGAAAAATTGATGAAAAATTAGCCAGAGAGGCAATTATTAATGGAGATTTCCAGTTCTGTGTCATCATTCCAGAGGGAATTACAGAAGCTGTCAGGGAACGAGCAAGGCAGTTGGTGACGAGGTCGTTTTCGAAGGAGGACAGTTCTCTTAAGAATGATATAGACGTTCCGGACCTGGTTGTTTATTTCGATCCAACTGTGCGGGGAGGCTTTCGATCAGCCGTGGTCAGTTCCCTGAATATGGCGGTCCTTAGCATGGAAATCAGCGAAAAGGCCAGAATTTTTTCTGAACTCTTGTCGAAGCAAATGGACAATATCATTCGGGAGGCGATGGGTCCCTATGGATTCGATGAATCCATTGAAGATATACCAAAGTTGCATCTTGACTGGAGCAGTCAACGTCTGCTGGAGATCAAAGAAAAACTGGCTTCCCGTAAGGATTTTGAAAAAATACCCACCTCGGTACAGCAAAATGTCCCGGCATGGGCCCTCTTTGGCATATTTTTTATCGTCGTACCAATGGCCGGTTGCCTGATTAGGGAAAGACAGGATGGGACGCTAATGCGCCTGCTGACAATGCCGGTCTCTTATCTAACCTTGCTTTCAGGCAAGGTAATTGCATATATATTGGTTTGCCTGGTCCAGTTTGTGTTTATTATTATTATCGGAAAACTGGTCCTTCCTTTTATGGGGACCTCAACGCTTGAGATGGGCTCATCCCCAATAGCTGTTATTATGATTCTTATCAGTTCAATTCTTGCCGCTACAGGTTATGGCATCATGCTTGGAACAATTGCCAAAACCTATGAGCAGGCCTCCATGTTCGGCGCCATATCTGTTGTGATCGCAGCGGCTTTGGGCGGTGTTATGGTCCCTGTGTATGCCATGCCGAAAGTGATGCAGGAGATCAGCGCATTTTCTCCTCTGGCATGGGGACTTGATGCCTTTCTGGATATATTCGTTCGGCAAGGAGACGTTAAAACAGTTTTTCCTGAGGTGTTTCTACTGCTTCTATTCTTTGTTGGTACTATGCTAATATCGTGGTCTTACTCCTTTCGCCAAGGTCGAGCTGGTGTATGAATAAGTGGCGAGGGACATTTGTTAAGGAGAATATGGATGGAATCATTGGTAACTGATGGACTTGAACAAGAGCTGCATGATTTGATAGTTAAAATCTGCAATGTTTCCGCGCCAATACCGGATGCTTTGTTACCGGACGCTCCGCTGATCGGTCCTGATTCTTCTCTTGGCCTTGATTCTCTTGATGCTGTAGAAATTGTAGTAGCTGTTCAAAAGGAATATGGCGTGCATATTGATGCCCAGGAAACAGGTCGCAAGGTTTTAGAGTCACTTAGGACTCTTGCTGATTTTATCAGGAAACAAAGCAAGGCCGAGTGATGAAACGGATCCCTGAGCCCGAATTGATGAATACTGAAAAACAGGCCAGGGCTTATGCAATGGCCGATTTCAATAATCCGAACTGGTTGTTTGTTGAATATTTTAAAAACAGTTTTTCTGAAAAGGAGATAATCGGTACAATTCTGGATTTGGGGTGTGGCCCTGCCGACATCACCTTGCGTTTTGCAAGGCTTTTCCCAAAATGTCATATACATGGTGTGGACGGCGCTGAAAGTATGTTGAAATACGGGCAAGCTGCAGTGACAAATGCCGGCCTGACCAAACGCATCCGCCTTATTCATGGCTGTTTGCCTGATGTGCGACTTCCCCTTGCTAAATACGATGCCATTATCTCCAATAACCTCTTGCATCATCCTGCCTTCCCTATGGCATTATGGGAGACCATCAAAACCTATAGCAAGAGAGGGGCACCGATTATGATAATGGATATCATTAGACCCGGAAGCAAAGAGGAGGCAGGTACCATTGTTGAAAAATTTATGGGCGATGAACCTGCTATCCTGAAGAAAGATTTCTTTAGCTCGTTATTGGCTGCTTATAGGGTAGAGGAGGTGCAAGAACAGCTTAGGCAAGCCGATTTAGATAACAGCCTCTCAGTTGTAATGGTTAGCAGTATCCAAATGGTGGTTAAGGGAATTATATCATAGGGAGCCATCGAACAAAATCTTGGGTTTTGCAAGAGGCTCAAGGTATAAATGATCAGTGGATCAGGAGATCGCCACCTGGAATTCTTTGCGTCAATTAGCCGCCTTTCAGCAGTAACCAGGGTAAGACCGTAAACCATGGGCAGTGGCGGCAAGGAATCTGTCGGCAAGGTCCTGATGAGTAAGTACAACATACCGGCTATGGATTGCTACTTCCTTGTTGATTTCAGTTTCCATGAGAGGAAAATGCTGAAATATCTTGCGAACCCCCTTCTCGTTGTCATTTTCTAACACCATCTGTCCTTTTGCCCGAAGGGCATGACAGTTAATGTTTGGCCAATCGGCAATTTATTTGCCAGCGTGTGTCCACGGTTAAAAAAGAGCTCTATTGCGACGCAAGAGAGAAGAAAGAGAACTATCTGATGAAAGAATTCTGGGAAGCGGAGATTTTGTGACAACAGTTTTAGGAAAAGGTCACCAAGCAGACCTAAAAAAGTGTGAGAAAATGCCACTTGAATTATTGAGTCGAAAAATAGCGTCTCATTTCAAAATTAAGGAAGAAGATCTGAGGTCTACTGTTAAGAGGA
>JAFDDO010000011.1 GCA_019310825.1 Deltaproteobacteria bacterium
AAACCCAAAGGGGTCCTGACCACAGTTCGTGATCCCTATGGACGAGCCACTATAATGGACCTGCTGGGAAAAGTCCCAGGGCGGGTCTATCCTGTGGGACGCCTTGACAAAGACAGCGAGGGTTTGCTCCTCCTCACAAATGACGGGGCACTAGCCCACCGGCTATTACATCCAAGCCACAAGGTTAAAAAGACCTACCATGCAACCATAAGGGGGAGACCTGCAGGGGCAGTTCTGGACCTTCTTCGACAAGGTGTAGATATAGAAGGAAAAATGACATTGCCTTGTGAAATGCGTGTGCTGAAAACCACGAAGCGCTCAACAGTTTTGGAAATTGTGCTGAAAGAGGGCAGAAAACGCCAGATAAGGTTGATGCTTAATAAGGTAAACCACCCGGTCATAAGACTTATACGTATTAAAATGGGACCTGTAAGCCTGGGAAAACTACAGCCTGGCAAGTACAGGATATTGACTAGCTCTGAAGTGGAATCACTGAAAAAAGCAGTGGGATTGATTTAGTAGCCATTCCTAATTCCTGCAGGCAAGCCGCTTGTCTACTAAGTTTCTTTTGCAAGACCATAGTCCTTAATCTTGTATAAAAGGGCAGGCAGACTGATCTCCAGAAGGCGGGAAGCCTTAGTCTTATTACCCTTGGTTTCGTCAAGGGCCTTTATTATAAGTTCTCGCTCCAACATCTTGCTGCTCTTCTTAATGGAAAAGATAGATACATCAAGGACAGATATAGGAGAGGCAATTTCTTCTTCAAAACCCGCCCTTATATTAGGGGGAAGATCCCTTGCATGTATTATTGGGGTGTCCGAATAGACCATTGCGCTTTCTATAGCATTTTCAAGCTCACGGATATTTCCGGGCCACTTGTACTCGAGGAAAAGGCGCATTACCTCAGGGCTAGCTCTCTCCACTTTCTTCTTTAAGCGGAAATTGTACCTTTCTATAAAGTGATCAACCAGTAACGGAATATCCTCCTTTCTGTCTCTTAGAGCAGGAATAACTATTGAGAGTACATTTATTCTGTAAAATAGGTCCTCTCGGAAATTGCCTTTACTCACCTCTTGTGCAAGATCCTTTGCAGTGGCTGCCACTATCCGCACATCTACCTGGATGGAGCGAGTATCGCCCAAAGGTCTGATCTCTTCTTCCTGCAGGACTCTCAAGAGCCTAACTTGCAAGGACAAAGGCATATCACCTAACTCATCTAGAAACAGGGTGCCTTTGTGGGCCTCTTCGAAAAGTCCTTTTTTGGCCCTAACAGCGTCTGTAAAGGCCCCTTTCACATAACCAAAGAGTTCACTCTCGAGCAAATTCTCTGGAATGCCTCCACAATTAATTGGCACAAAGGGTGCCTTGGCCCTGGTGCTATTAAAGTGAATTGCCTTGGCTACAAGTTCTTTCCCTGTCCCGCTCTCACCGGTTATCGCCACCGTGGTCTTGTAATCTGCCACTCTTTGAATGACCTCAAAAATTTGTTTAATCTGAGGACTCTTGGCCACAATATTGTGAAACGAATATTTATTGTGTACTTCTGCCTTTAAAAGGGCATTTTCTTTCAGAAGTACGGTCTTTTCCTCGGCCCTTCGCAATACGAAAAGCAGATGGTCTGACACTAGGGGTTTGAAGATGAAATCACACGCCCCTATCTTTATGGCCTCAAGGGCCATATCAATATCGGCCTGACCGGACATCATGATGATGTTGGCTGATACCCCGGCGTCCTTGGCTTTTTTTAGAAATTGGAGTCCATCCTCAGGCTGCATGTAAATATCACTTATTATGTGATCAAAGGGCTGCTTTTGTGCCAATTCCAGGCCTTCAATGGCATTAGCCGCCTGAACAACATCATATCCGGCCTTTTTAGAACTATATTCCTCACGTCATATTCATCATCAATAACTAGAATTCGACGTTTACTCACAATATTTTCCCAATCAGAAACCTTCTCAAGATTCTTTACCAAAATAATGTTAGCCCATAGAGATAAAGGCCAAATACCAGGCTGTCAGTTCACGTCCCCAAAATAATGTTATAAGAGCAGCTCCAGCCAAAAAGGGACCGTAAGATATGGCCATGTGTCTATCTCCTTTCCGGACTGACATTATCGCCAAGCCAGTAACTGAACCCACTGCAGCACTCAATAGGATCACAAGCGGTATTGCCTGCCAGCCCAAAAATGCCCCTATCATAGCAAGGAGTTTGATGTCCCCGCCTCCCATTCCCTCCCTGTGGGCAATAATATAATAACCCCATGCCACAAGAAACAGGATGCCCCCGCCCATTAATATCCCCAGCAGAGAATCCCACCATGACAGTTCAGGAAGCAAAAAGGAAAATAAAAAGCCAAGGGCGATCCCAGGCAAAGACACTGCGTCCGGTACGATTTGGTGCGCAAGGTCAACAAATGTCACAATTATAAGACATGCTGAAAAATAAAAATAAATAAAAATTTCAGGACTAAGACCAAACTTATACCAAAGTGCAAGGGCCAAAAGGCCGCTCGATAGCTCTACCATTGGATACTGCAAGGAGATCCTTGCCCCACAAGATCTGCATTTAGCCTGTAGAAACAAAAAACTCAGTATTGGGATATTTTCCCACCATTTCAGCCTGTGACCACATTTCGGACAGGCAGAACCAGGTTTTACCACCGATCTGTCTTGGGGCAGCCGGCATATGCACACATTCAAAAAGCTACCGATACAGGTCCCTAGCAAAAAAACCAGAAAGGGCCAAGTGAATGTTGGCAAAGCAATCAAATCATTTCCTCGCGCTTTACTCTCTAGAAAAATCTTGAGTTTTTCAAGAGGCTCAGTTGGTTTCAGCTTTTTCAGACTCACTTGGCATGGTACAAAGTTTCAATCGATCCTGTTGGACCAGGTCCAGATAATTTGCTCTTATTTTCTCAAGTTGAGATATACTCCTTAGAAATCGTGAGTACAAACTGAAGTAATCTGACTGGTCAAACTCAAACCTCACCTGAACAAACTGGAGGCCGGCTCCTGAATTTGTCTCGCCTAAATGCTGCACATAACCCTTAAGAGCAATTACTCCCACCACCGGCAATTCAACCAGCAAGTCAGTGATAAACCCTTCAGACATGGAGGAATCTACCGTCACATAACATCCCTCTAACGAAATATTGGAAGTATGTCCCCACATATCTAACTTTGGGAAATATACACGGAAATTCGCTGAATAACGCGGTATTTTACGCCTTTCACGCATGACAATCCTCCTGGAATGGGTATCTGCTCACTATTTACAAAAATTATCCGTTGAAGCTCTGTTAACTATTTATTTTACTCTTCGGACAGAACGAAGCACGAGACAAATTTTTTTCAAAAAATTCAATTACGTGAAGTAGTGGCAGGATCCGGCAATATTGATGAAGTATCTCTTTTTAGGATAGGGCTCTTGGACCAGCGACTACCGGCACTTTCTTTTACAGCAAAGTTGGCAGGAGGGACTAGTACAGGTAAAGCCCTCACATGTTGTATTTTAATAGTATCTCTTTCCGTATAATCTTGTGCCCATTCGCCGTCAAGCTGTACAGGAAGATTCTGTTTACCGATGATTTTTACAGAACAGGCCTGATAAGTGGCCCTAGGATTTGGGAAAAAAGCAATGCGACCTCTCAATAGCAGTCCTAGATATGCCCTGACAGTGGGAATGACATAGGCTTCTAATTTGCCATCGCTCCAGCAAGATGCAGATGAAAGAGCCCCGCCTCCCGCATAGTGTTCGATATTAGAGAGGATCAAAGCAGCATGGTTCCTTAGCTTGACTTGATTCATATTCCCTTTTTTATCAAAGAAACAGACATCCATATCAGTCGAACCAAACTTGAGCATAAGCGAAAGTATATATTTCAGGCCAACAGCAACATAAAGAAACTGATTCCATCTCTTTCCAAAATTATGGCAGAAACGTTTCATGCGTATTTTTGAAACAGCCGCTACTACCCTCGCGTCCAGGCCAAAACCTGCATATCCTATAAACCTGGAATCCTCTTCGCAGGACCAGAGGTCCATTGCTTCAACCTTTCCGGCGCTAATCCCCGACGAGAAATACTCAAGGCCACCATGATTCCATACTTTCCACCAGCCCAGGCTTCTGGCCAGATCGTTTCCTGTACCAAGTGGCAGGATGGCAAGAGGTGGGGGCCTATCAAGAGTACCAAGTATGCATGCAATCGCTGATACGGTGCCATCCCCTCCTGCGGCCACAATCAGATCACAACCTGAAGCCAAAGACAGTACCTGAGTTTCCAGATTTTCAGGATCAGTGAAGACAACATGCTTGCGAAAATCTCGGACATGCAGGCCACGCTTTAGTTCAGCGGCGATTTTTTTACCTGCATGACCCCCTGCTATGGGATTTATAATAAAAAGACAATCCATAATTCCTTGCTAGAATAAGCTTAAATCATTAGATTAGAAACAAAAAAAGCCTATGGAACCTAATAATTTTCGCATTCTGGTAGTAGACGACGAAAGACCCTTGACAGTTCTCCTGAGCCGAATCCTCACTCGATCGGGCTATCAAGTAAAATCCGCCAGTAATGGCATCAAAGCCCTTAGTACAATTAACGACTTTTATCCTAACCTTGTAATCACAGACCTCAAAATGCCTGATATCAGCGGTATTGAGCTGTTAAAAAAGGTACGATCAGAAAAGCCGGAAATCGATTTCATACTACTTACAGCTTATGCTACTGTGGAAAATGCCGTGGAGGCTATGAAGGAAGGGGCTTTAGACTATCTCATAAAGCCCCTCAAAGATCCGGATGAATTACGAATAGCAGTATCCAAAGTGGTGGAGCGCCAGACCCTCATGGCGGTAGACACCCTATGGAGAAAACAGCTTGCCGAAGGTCTCCCACCTACTGATGTCCTTTTTGCCGGTATGGAGGAAGTCTGGAAAGAAATACAGCATGTGGCCAAGACAGACGCCACAGTGTTACTTCAGGGAGAAAGCGGTACCGGAAAGAGCCTTGTAGCCAAAGCCATTCATCATTTGAGCGAGCGAAAAGGTCTATTTATAGAGCTTAATTGCGCAGCAATACCTGAAACGCTTATTGAGTCCGAACTCTTCGGGCACGAAAAAGGCGCGTTTACCGGAGCGATTAAGGCCAAGAGGGGAAAATTTGAACTTGCTCAAAATGGGACCATATTCTTGGACGAGATAGGGGAAATGCCCCTATCCGCTCAAGCAAAATTTCTGCGAGTATTACAGGAAAGGACATTTGAAAGGGTGGGAGGCACTACTACCCTCAATACCAGCGCAAGAATAATTGCTGCTACAAACCAAGATCTGATGGCAGGGATACGTGAGAAACGCTTTAGAGAAGACCTTTACTATCGTTTAAATGTTTTTCCAATCACCCTTCCTCCTTTGAGAAAGCGCCTTGAGGCAATACAGGAGCTGACTAACTATCTTGTCCGATCGATATCTATGCGGGTGGGGAAAAAAGTCTCGGAAATATCAGATGACACCTTAAAGCAGATAAAATCCTACGATTGGCCCGGCAATATGCGGGAACTACATAATGTCATTGAGCGAGCCATTATTTTAAGCCGGGACTCCAGGCTGACACTGCCTCCGTTAACAACCTCACTTATCGAGGTTATGCCTGTGTCAGCCACTAAACCGCTTCGCAGTATACGAGACCTGGAAAAAGAAGCCATCGAGACAACCATCAGGGAAACAGATGGACATAGACGTAAAGCCGCAAAAATATTAGGTATTTCAATTAGAACACTTCAGTACAAGCTAAAGGAATATGGTCTTCTAAAATAGATGGCACGATGTTTGCTATATTAAACAAATACGAACGATAATCAAAAAAACCGATTTTTCTCCCAACCCTCCTCTCCCCGAAGGCCTTCTTGGAATCTTCCAAGCGGGCCTTCTTTTTATTTTGTCACATCCTTTGCTGGAGACCTCCAATGGTGCTTTAAAAGCCACATCCTACTCACAAAGCCCGGGCTTCATGGATTTAAATAAAAAACTGTTGTTACCAAAGAGGCTCTCGAATTAGAAATTGCCGAATGCCCATCAGAAACACCTAATAATAGACAGCCTAAGTTAGTGCAAAAAATGCACTCGCTAAGTGCAATAATTGCATAAATCTGCAATAATTGCATGTTGTGTTTATTGCGATCTGGGTTAAGCTGTTTCAAAATGGTAAAAAAATTTGATATTTTCAGTAAGCTGATTCAATAACGTATAAATATCAAAAAGGTACGAAATTTGCGTGATTAATACTGAATAATCTTAGGCGATGGTAATATTGGGAACTTTTCTTCAAAATCGACCGGAGGCACAGTAAGTAGCCATGAATGCCCATAAGACAATTGAGCCCAAAGCTGCTTATTCTTCCTTTTTTTTCTTATTTGCCCTTTTATTGTTGACCAATGCCAGCTCTGTTCATGCCATGAGTATTGGTTACGACGAAAATACAGAGGTAGTAGTCAGAGGAACCATAAAACATTGTGCGGCAAGACCTTATATGAAACTCCAGTGTTTTACTCTTCAGACCAGAACTAGGATTCTAAAGGTTATTGTTGCTCCGCGATGGGTTGTTAGGCGAATTGAACTTAAACTCAGTGATGGAGTGGGCGTGGAAGTGGTGGGATCAAAATTCTTCGGCAGAGATGGATGCCTTTGTTTATTAGCAAGATCTATAAGATTTCTCTCCTCAGGCAGAAACGTTGTGCTTAGAGACAGGAACTGCAAGCCTGTCTGGCAGAATTCATGTTTGCGAGAATCCTCCTGTTTGCGCATTTTTTATCAATCCCCGTAGCCGGCCTAATTTTTTCAATACATGTCCCTTTCCGGTTCTTATAGGCGTAGCCAAATCCTTTCCAAGCGGGACTGTCTTTCTTTCTCAACCGTGAGCTGCCTGAGCAAAATAATTACTGACAACCTCAGAGGGCTTGAGGAATATCAGACCAGCAGAATTCCGTTTATCTATGTTTCTTTCAGGAGCGAAGTAGATACACATCAACTCATCATAGAAAGGCTGATTAGTGGACTTGAAGTGGCTATCCCTAAGACAGATGTCACAAACAGGAGGCTGGAAACTTATCTCTTGAGGGATTGGGGGAAAGACCTCAGACCCGGAGCCTACGGAATATTAGAGCCGGATGTAAAGGTGACCTCATTAATACGACCATCCCAAATAGACATGGTAGTGGTTCCCGGCAGTGTGTTTGACCGCCAATGCGGCCGATACGGATATGGAGGAGGATACTTCGACCGTTTTTTATCTATAGAGGCCCCTCAAGCCCTTCGTATAGGACTTGCCTTCAGCCTTCAGGTACTTCCGAAAATTCCCCTAAAAACCCATGATCAGAGAATGGACATTATCGTAACAGAAAGTGAAATACTGCGGTGCAATCGCAAAGCAAATTCCTAAAAGAAAACCATCAGGAATCAAGCATGCCCCTACCCAGTTCCCTCAAGGAATTCAGTCCTTCTCTGCTTCCCAGGGCAACAACTATATCACCACCGCTTATAATATAGTCAGGGGGCAAAGTTAATGTCATCTCGCCCGTAGATTGCCGGACCGCCAGCACTGTAACACCTAACTTCTGGCGCAGAGCAGAGTCTATAAGGCTCACACCATTCAGCGAAGATTTGGAATCTATCTCCACCTGCTCAATACTGAGTTCAAAGGCGGGTGAATGAACTGCCAGGTCCAGAAACTCTGTCACAGTGGGTTGGAGCACTGCAAGGGCCATACGGCTTGCCCCTATCTCATATGGAGAGATGACTCGATTTGCTCCTGCCTGGATCATCTTGTTTTCCGCACGGGCGTCATCTGCTCTGGCCACGATCGACAGCCCTGGATTCAGCGATCTGGCCGTAAGAGTGATGTACACGTTATCCGCGTCAGTACTTAATACGCAGATAATTCCTTTTGCCCGCTCAACACCTGCCTGAATAAGGATCTCGTCATGGGTCGCATTGCCTTTTACATATAAAAGATTATTTACTTCTATCTCCTGTATAATAGAGGGATCATTTTCTATTACTACTAAGGGATAATGCCGTTCTTTAAGTACCCTGCATATTGACATTCCAATTCTTCCACAACCACAAATAATAAAGTGTTGTTTGAGTTTGGAAATGGTCTTTTCCATTTTCTTTTTTCCCAGGAGTCCCTTAAGATGTCCCTCTAAAATTGCCCCTGCCAGTACACTAAGGGCATAGAAAAAAAAACCTACACCCAAGGTGATCAATAAGGCGGTAAATATACGCCCTGCCTGACTTAATGGATGGACCTCAGCATACCCCACAGTAGTCAGTGATATGGTGGTCATGTAAACGGCATCAAAGACATTCCAGTCCTCGATGATCACATAACCAGTAATGCCAAGTATCCAGAGGCCAAGGAGAAGTGAGGCTACTGTCAGTAGCCTGCGTTTACCATACATCCTTCCTTACTTCATGCGAACTGATCTTGAAAGGACTTTGCTAAAATCCCTTAATCCCAACCGGTAATCAGAGGGCAGGTGCACATGGATAGCTCTAAACCGTGCATCAGAAAGGGCCTCGAAGTCTCCAACCGCCTGGGCAAACTGGATATGCCAGAAAGAAACGCCGAAATCCGGAATCTCCGGATATTCCTTTTCCCTTTTTCGAGTAAAAATCAAAAAAGCCGCAGAACTGGGGCCGCCTTTGTAAATCTGGCCTGTAGAATGGAGATACCTCGGGCCATAGCCCATGGTCGTAGCGCATCCTTTCTCTTCTCTCACAAAATAGCGCATTTCCCCTATTATTGCTTCCATCTCCGGATCATAGGGAAGATAAGGGAGAAATGCCAAATAGCCCCAGGTCGGCAGGACATTGAATATGTCTCTCATAGCCCGCGGAAGGCTCTTCATGGACGAGGCCAGCACCTCTGAAGCCCGGAAATGCATTTTACTGTTTGGATCTACCCAAAATTTTATGGGCATCTTGCCTTCAGCGCGATAGAAATCAAGGATTGCTCCGGTCTTTTCTTTTGAACGTCTGACATCCGGTTCATCAAAGGGATTAACGCCAAAAAAATGAGAGGCCAGGGCAGTTGCCATCTCCCATAGGAAAAACTGGGCTCCCAAGTCATACAGATCTTCCAGCCACAACTCATAGACAGGGAAATATGCCTCTCGTAGCTCTGACACAAAACTTTGCAAAGAGTCCTTTTCCTGAATCCCTTTTATCCTCAGGTAAACAAAAATACGTTCTCCACCATAAAATCCTGGAATCCCGGTGGATTCACCAACAATGGGAACCAGACCTCTGGTCTCTTTACCAGTACTCTCTGCCACAAGCTGCTCTAACCAAAGGCCAAAAGGCTTAATGGGTGAATCAGCAAGGATGGTCAACTTGTCCCTGCTTTGAACCCCGAACTCTCCCAAGAATTCTCCAAGCATATATCCCTGATTTTTGTCCAATGGCATAGCCTGACCACACTTGCTGACCATCTCCTCGGCCCTTTGAAGGAGCCTGCCAATATCCACCCCTAGCAAGGCCACCGGGACCAGTCCGAAGTATGATAGTGCTGAATACCTTCCTCCTATGTCAGAAGGATTAAGAAAAATCTTCAAAAAGCCATGGTGATTTCCCAACTTTTCCAAGGGCGTTCCTGGATCTGTAATCGCCACAAAATGCGAACCAGGATCAGATACCTCATTCTCCAGCAATGGCCAAAAGTAATTAAACAGGGCATTAGGTTCCACCGTAGTACCTGATTTACTGGCCATTAAAAAGAGTGTTGAATTCCAGCTTCCGCTTCGGGCAACATTCTCCACCTCATCAGGATCGGTTGTATCAAGGACCTTCAATATGGGAAATCCTTCTTGAGGCCCGAAGACTTGACTCAAAACCAAAGGGCAGAGGCTGGACCCTCCCATGCCAAGAAGCACTATCCGTTTAATGCCTCGCCGTCTCACATCTTGTGCGAAACCTTCTATTTCTTCTTGGACTTCTCTCATCTTTGGGATAACATCCAGCCAGCCAAGACGATCTTTGATCTGCTTTTGAACCTCCAAATCCTTGGCCCAAAGAGACGTGTCTTTTTCCCAAAATCGATAAATTACAGCTTTTTTTTCAATATTTGACAAATATGATGGACGATGAAACACCCGCAATCCTCCCCTCAATTTTTTCCAGATTCAACTAATTTTGGAACTCTAAGTCATATACGCCGGCACTGCAAATAATTTATGCAGCAGAGGCCCACGAAATAGTAGATTTTTCTTTTGCAGGACTTTATAGTAAATGGTTATGAAAATGTTATCAAAGGTCTTTAGTTAGCTCCTGATTCTCGTTTTTTTATGGGTGAGTCAGTCCTTCAAGGACATTTACTCGCAAAGTCTAGCTTAATCGGCTACTTTGGCCGTTGATTTGTCAAACACATCGATTTTCAGATCGAACAGTATAGGAGTAGGATATCAAATATGACCGTAATAATTTCCAAAAGCAAGGGTCCTCAAAAGGCTAAACGCAGTTCTATCCATACCCAAGTAAACCCAAACCCGGGTCGCCGTATAATTTGTCCACACTGTGGAAACGAATGGAACTTTTACCAAATAGCAGAGGAAGTTAAACTCACTACGCGGTATGTCCAAAACGCCGACGGAAGCTTTACTCCCCTTACCGATGATTCCAGGATCCTGGGAGAAGTAAAACTTTACTGTGGGGAGTGTCAGGCAGATCTAAGCGAATTTCATAACAGGTTCTTGGAGATGCTTTTTTGAATCCTAACCGGCCTCCACTTATCCTTACAGATAACCGCTCTTTCAGAACACATCTTTCAGAGCTGGGTCCTGAAGACACAGTGGTCGGACTATTAAACATCAAGCCCACAGAGCAAGTCCTGTTTCTGGATCTTGTAGAACGCGGTATCCGTTTATTTCCACCGGCACTGGCCCAGCAACTCAGCAGGTCAAAGTGCCTGCAGACCATTGTCTATAAAGAGTGGATGGTGCCCCATACCTTTATGGCCAGAGACCGCCACGATATGATCAAACAAATAAATACCTATGGGCGGGAAAAAATCGGACTAGTGGTCACAAAACAAAATCGTTTTAATTGCGGCCTTGGTATACACCTATGGTCGTCAATCGAAGACGTTTATAACCAGGTATGTTTTGGCTCTCTCGACTTTCCTTTTGTTGTACAACCTTTTGTAAAAACGGCGATCGATGTGAGGGTCGTAATAATAGGAGATTATTCTGAGGCCTATTGGCGGAACAACCCCCACTCATTTCGCAACAACATATTTTGCGGCGGGGATAGCGGCGAGCACAAGCTTTCATCTGATCAATGGGATCTCTGCCGAAATGTAATGAAGCGGGGGAAATTTCCCAATGCTCACGTAGACCTCATGGTTACTACGGACGGGACCACTTATTTTGGTGAAATAAACCTTAGAGGAGGACTAAAAGGAGCCAAAATCTCCGGGCCGGAATATCAAGAGCGAATAAAGGCCATGGAGAAAGCCTTCGTTAAGTCTATATCTCGCACATATTAATCATATAAAAGGTCCCGTTTTTTCCGGAAAAGGCTGTTAGCGACTACAGCACGAAGACATGGTTGGGACCTGGCATAATCTCCAAAGGTGTGAATGACCATCACAAGAACGGATTATCTACTTTTCCACTATTGTCTCGTCGATCTTCATGCCAAAATGTCTTCCAGCCTTTTCGACAGCTACAAGCACCTCATCTCCCTTTTTCAGGCTGACTATCGAAATTGGTGATCCATCGGGTTTTGTGAGGCGGATGGTCTCCGCATTTTGGAGAATAGTCGATATCACAGTCCCATCGATCTCCGCTTCGACCAGCATAAGGGGCCGCTTTTCTATTTTTAACCTTCCTACAACGGCCCTTGTAGCCTTTCCTTTAAAGTCGACTATAAGGACATCATTACCCGCCTTAAGATCAGACAGATATTTTGTCTTGCCGTCGCTCACCCGAATGTATGCATGCACAGGGCCGGCGTTTACACGAAAAGGACGGGGAGCGACATATGGATTTTCAATACTTTCGGAATGTACTAAGAACATGGCCGCACTGGAGTTCCCAATGAGCATACCTTCTCCCTCATGCATTGACGTACAGGTGTCAACGCAGACCCTGTCCCCCATATCGAGGGACCTGGCGCCCAGTATCTTTGCCGTAACCAGGGGAATCATCTCTCCGGAACTCTTAACTTCGCGGATAATCTTCTTTAGTTCATTCATGTCATTTGTCGTAACTAAGACACCATCAACGCCTTTTTCTAGTATGGAAAGAAAGTCCTTTGCCTCGGACAGAGTTTTTGCCTCTGCATATAGATTGCCTGTCTGTGCGACAAGGTTTTCCAGCGGTATAATCGTCCAATCAGTTGTCTTCACAATAACTTTTTTGGTCTTGGTGAGTTTTACGATCTCTTTTTCATCTTTGCCGCTCTTGATCTCATATTCGACTATATCCCGGCCATATTTCAGGTCTCCATCTTTGGCGATGGTGCGAATAATACCAAGCTCTTTTACCTTGGCCGTATATTTTTCAGGCACCATAACCGCATCCGCCCCGCTTTCCAGGGCAGTTGTAACAAGCTTTTTGTCCCAGGGTACAGCTTTTACCCAGACCTCTTTCATTATCCTTCTCCTCTCAAGAGATCAATGGCCTCGTCAACCGACGCATTTTGATGAATAATCAAGTCAAAGGCTTGCACTATCTTCGTAGGGTCCTTGTGCTGGAAGACATTCCTTCCGATAGAAACCCCAGCCCCGCCTACATCAATGGAGTCTTTTACCATGGTCAGAACGTCTCTGTCTGAGTCCATTTTTGGACCCCCGGCAATCACGACAGGGACCGGGCACCCTTCCACAACCTCTCTGAAGGTATCCGGTGTACCAGTGTAATTGACCTTTACAATATCAGCGCCCAGTTCAGCCCCAAGCCTTGCTGCATGTTTCACTACAGCCACGTCATGTTCATCTTTGATCTTTTCTCCTCTTGGATAGACCATGGCAAGAAGCGGCATCCCCCACTCCATGGCAGACTCGGAGATTGCCCCAAAATCATAGAGCATATCACCTTCCATAGCACTTCCTATGTTTATATGAACGGACACACCATCAGCCCCCAGTTTTATGGCCTCTTCCACGCTGCACACCAAGGTCTTTCTGTTAGGTCTTGTTGTAAGCGATGTGCTTGCAGAAAGATGTATGATCATCCCGACGTCTTTTCCTGTTCCACGATGTCCTGCCCGCACAATACCTTTGTGGATCAGGATAGCATTGGCTCCGCCTGTTGCCACTTTGTCAATAGTAGTCTTCATGTCAATCACACCTTCTACAGGCCCCACGCTTACGCCGTGATCCATAGGGACGACTATTGCCCTTCCTGTATTGCGGTTGATAATTCTTTCCAGCCTTATCTGTTTGCCTATCATGCCCTTTCTCCCTCAGTATACTTTATGCCTTGAGATAATTTCAAAACATGCCCTTTTAACCAATCCTTGCCTGGGGCAGGCAGGTCTGAATCAGGTAATAAAAAATTGCTTTTTCGAACGATTTGGAAAAGCCAGCCACTATGTGACCTACTTGAACAAAAGACTACCTTACGGAAGGCTGGGGTGTCAAGAAGTGTCAAAAAGCATCATTTCCAAGTTGTCCTGAATATGCTTTTCTCCTACTCAGCTGGGTGATTTTTTACACCAAATTGGCCCAGCGAATACAAAAAGCTCTCACCTTTTCCGTCAAGCTTTTGAGTCGGCCGGGCAATTCCTGTTATCAATTGATCTTGTACCACAACAAGACCGCATATGCTTGCCTCAACAGGCTGCATCATTGATTTAAGGATGTATTTTCCGTCTTCCCACCCAAGAAGCATAAGCCAGTCCCCCGCCAGCGTGCTTTCTTCCCCGGGTACTCCGGGAAACAATAGTTCCGGCAGGCCGTTCCCATCCACGTCAGCAGAAACAAACCATTTTGGAAACCCGCCTTCTGGTAACTGCGGGGAAATCCGATTTGAAGAAGACCAAAGCAATTGCTCCATTTCATAGACGAAAACTTTGCCGCCATAGTCAATTATACAGACCTCCGGCAGGCCATTTCCATTCAGGTCTGACCAGCTTGATCTGATTACAGAAAAACTCTTTGGGCTTACTATGCGGTGCCTGTACTTAAGGCCTTCATAGCCAGGTTCCATAAGATAGACCTTTGGCCCAAACATAACATCAACATCGAAACTCTGTCCAAGAAGTGACTCCTTTAAACCATCACCGTCCCTATCTGCAAAGGCAAGCCACAAATTAATTTCATCCTCTATCAGGCTAAATGTACAATCCTGATAACTTAACAACATTGAGCGCATGCCTGCTCCATCCAACAGGACATTTAACACTATCCATCCATGAGTGTTTACTGCAGAAAAACCAACCAGACGTCCAGGCCCGCAAAACCGGTAAGAGGCAAGCTCTCCCTGACTTCCATAATGGCCAACATATAGACCTGATGGCAAAAGATAAACTATCTCAGGGTCATTGTCTCCGTTAAGGTCGAGGATATCAACCTGAATCGCGCTTTCCGGAAGACGTCCTACAAGATGAGCATTGTCCAAATCAAAGGACTTGAGGGGTGTTTTGAATTTTCGGTTCCCGGTGTAGTACCAATGTTCTACATCATCTACGTCTTCAAAGATGTCCGCACTGCACTTCTGTCTTTCAGCGCCTTTTGCTCTAAAAACAGGATACTTATGTAAGAGAACCAGATCAGGGCCATAGACCTTCAACCCATCCCGCTCTAAAGCAAAGAGCAAAACAATACCCAATGTCTTCATTGACTGAGGATCCAGAACATCAGAAGGGACATCAGAAGGATCCAGCCAAATAAGATCCGGAAAGGCATGCTCTAAGTCCTGGCGAAACTCGTGGGCCGAGCCGAGATCCGATCTGTCCACAAAGGCCGCTGCCATGTCACTGTATCGCATTGCCGGTTGTCCGACACTCAGGGGTCCCTGGGCAGTTACTACTTCGCATATAGACTTGCTATTTTCAGGTTGAGTTACTCGAATGGTGGCCAGCGGTTTCTTAATATAACCGATTATCTCGCCGTCATCCGGATCGAGAACCGGGATCCCTTTGCCATATACCTCAAAAAGATCCCCTGAATTCACACCATGGACCTTCCCCTTGTCCAATATCAGAGAATATCCAGATACTCCAGCAACTATAGTAGATAGGGGAGCGAAGTCTTTCAGCAATTGATCGTATGAACTTGTGGGATATGACCTCGCATAACCTGAAACAGCCTGTAAAAGGACACAACAAATTAAAAGACCGACGATCATTGCAAAGTGAAGGGTTTCACTAATATAATTTGACACATCAGAATCCCGGAAAATCAAGAGCCTTTTGCAAAACTCAAGATTTTGTTTGAGGGCAAAGCGCGAATAGTTGAAAAAGCACAATATACTGGGGTACATGAGGATTTTTCACCGACGAGCAAAGCAGCCATCGGACAAAAGATGGGTTTTGCAAGAGGCTCTCAATAAAAAAAGCCCTCACCTTTAAGTAAGGGCTTATCAGTCAGTCTAGCTCACCTTACGGCGAAAGGATTAAGGGCTTAGACACAACCAGTCGGCTTCGGAAGGCCAGCCATCTTACAGGCTCCCTTACCAGGGCCGGACGGGAATAGTTCATACACTTTCTTTAAGGGGAAACCGGTTGCCTTCGAGAGGATACGTACCATAGGTGCAATGCCATTCTTCTTGAAGTATTCCTGAAGCACATTTACAAGCTTCCAGTGTTCTTCAGTTACTTCCTCAATACCCTCTGTCGATTTCACATAATCAACCCACGTACGGTTCCATGAGTCGACTCCCCCCAGGAGAAAACCGTCCTCGTCAATTTCGAATGTCTCCCCACCAAATTCAAGCTCTGCCATATTGTCCTCCTTAAAGAATTAGTTTGCATGATTACAAGCAGTAAGGCATCTCCATGCTCTGAAATATTGAATGCATACTATAACATAATTTTTTTGTCAAGAAAACCAGACTCCTCTTTCAAAAATTTAATATACTATATTTTCGCCTAATTATAGATAGTTACACCTAAGAATATGTTTAAACATCTCCCAGATATAAATAAATAAATCCTGTAACGGTTCACGGGTTAAGAGGTTCAGGGTTTACCGAAAATCCGAGAAGTTGTTTCGTTAATTTTGAACGGTGAACCCTGAGCCCCTGAACGTTTACATTAATCCTAGGATACAAGCTGAAGTTCCTGCATCTTATCTCTGGCCCAACTGAGATCCGGATCTAACTCAAGGGCCATCTCATACCACCTGATTGCCGCATCCTTCATGTCCAACTCCCGGAGGTTGCTGGCTATATTGGCATAATCTATTGCAGATCCGGGATCGATAGATATTGCCTGCTCAAAGGCCTCTATGGCCTTGACATGTTCTCCTACACGATAAAAGCAGTATCCCAGAAGATTATGAATTTCCTTGAGCTCCGGATTCGAGTCCCTGGCACGCGCAAGCTCCTCTATTGCCTTGGTGAAATCCTCCAATTCCTTATAGCACACCCCACGGTGGCAATAGATGCTTGCCACTTCCTCAGGGGCAGGATTGAGCATAAATGCCCTGTTGTACCATTTGAGCGCCTCCGCATAATCCCCAAGCTGTTCATGTGCATGTCCGGTATAAAAGGCTGTATCGTAACGTTCTGAGTAGAGATCATCTATGGCAGTCATAATAGAGAGTGCCTTTTGTGGATGTTCAATCGAGTCAACCAAACGGGCACAATGGAATGCCACATCAAGATTTCTGGTACGGTCCCTGAAGTGATTTCCAGAGATTACTGCATATACTGACGGAACAGCCAACTCAGGGTGTGTGATATCAACCAGATATGCCTTTAAGCCAACATCTGCCAGGACCTTGCACAGCCCTTCAACCTCGAGCCTGAAATTTTCCGAGCTACAATTCGGCATCGATTCCACAGAGACTTTAACAGCTTTATCAAGCACATATGAGGCCTCATCCAGACTCGAAAATTTAGGAAGGCCGCTTTCTAAATACTCACCTTCCCTATCGAAGTCTCCAGCCAGTTGTGCCACCTCTGTAAGTGCCCTTATTACCGCCCGCTGAGGATCAGGAGCTGTCCCTGCGGTGTATACTATCTCGCTACTGGTTGGAAAAGTCGATGGATCCCATGCAATGGCTCCAACAGTCGGGATACCGAGATCAAGAGAAAAGTCTTTCAGCACCAGCTCTATATTCAAGCGCTGAAATTTTGTCAAAAGTTCTCTGGCAACAGGATCTTTGATGGTATTAAGTTCTATGGTCGGAGTAGATAGCTTTTTATGGGTAATGATGGAACAGACATGACGTTCAACTACCTCTGAAAGGGCCTGGACGGCTGCTTCTTCAAATGTATTACCGGAAGCTGAGCCATTATACTCGTTTAAAGGCCAAAACCACGAAAAAGGGAGCCAGAACTCTCCTCCAACTGTCGGGCAAAAAGCCTTTACCCAATTAAAAGTCAGGGTCTCAATCAACCTGCCTGCCTTTGAGATAGCCTCTTCACCATGGTTTTTGAGGTGCAGAGCCCTAAGCATGTCTTCCAGAGATACTGCGCCTGCCTCAAGATCCACGCGCCTGCAAGTCCGGTGTTCCCTTTCTTTCACGAAGTTAAAAAGGCTGAAGCGTTCTACTAGCTCCATCACAGCACTTGCCTCTGCCTGGGCGGGAGTAGCACCCTTACCCATCTGCCTGGGCGTACCGGTCAGACGGCTGACAGACGGGCTATACCTGCTCACATATACCGGTATTCCTAGCCTGCCTTTGTCTACACGTTCGGTATCCTGAAGAATAGGCATTCCCTGTCTGTTAAACCGGTGCCGGACCCATTTCAGGGTCTCATCCGCCGGCCTTGCTTTATCAAGAGCGGTGCCTGATTTTTTAAAACTGTCTTTTAAAAATCCCATAGTCTCCCAGCTTCCGAATAGAGACTACCCCACAAAAGGTATAGTAGTCTCATCTATGAGCCTCTCGGCCTCATACCAGTCTTTCTGGTCCTCCCCATAAACCTTTCCTCCTCTTATCTGAAAGATGCTATAAGCCACAGTGGCTATCCATTGGTATTTTACTTTTTCCTGCATCTCATCTTCAAACATCACATAGGCCATGCTTGTCCTGGGAGGTCCCTGGACCTGCACTCCCACTACCGGATTAGAGGCCTCTTCGTCCGTGATGAGATAAAGGGCCCTGGGTACTTCGACACCATGGCTCAAGTGGGCCAGATTCTCAGCATCCGTACCACCCAAATAGATATCAACTGTTCGTTCCTCTGGATCATAGGCCAAGCCAACCAGGGGCATACCGGGTGCTCCAACTACTACATCTTCTCCCAGGGCCAGAGTGGCCCTTCTGAACTGATTTTGACGATTAAAATCCTTGACAAAACTCGGCCATTCATTCTTCAAGATCCGCATCTTTTTCGTAGCCATATCCTTACCTCCACAAGTAGTTTAACAAGTGAATCAAAAAATATATTAATTTTTGTATTATTTAGGCTTGTTGTCAAATCAAAAATGCAAATGTGCAAAAAGGATATACTGCCCATCATACTGCACTACATTAAGTAACTGTAAGTAACTGTGCGCCTTGCTGTTAGAAGACGTCGTGTAATATGCTAAGAAACAGGATCATAATGGGAAAATACCATGGTGAAGGTACCTCTGCCCTGGGTTATTGACCGAAGTTTTGTAGAATAGCCAAACATTCTGGAAAGCGGAGCAATTGCCTTAATAACCTGGATTAGTCCCCTCGGCTCAATCTGTTCCACTCTGCCATGACGACTGTTTAAATCCCCGATTACATCACCCATAAATGATTCAGGTACCAACACTTCCAAAC
This sequence comes from Deltaproteobacteria bacterium, assembly GCA_019310825.1. Lineage (GTDB taxonomy): Bacteria > Desulfobacterota > Dissulfuribacteria > Dissulfuribacterales > UBA3076 > UBA3076. The sequence goes on from JAFDDO010000011.1 coordinate 18,923, forward strand.
CCATAATAGGTTCAAGGAGTACTGGATCGGCCTGTTCACAGGCCCGTTTCAGTCCTATAGAAGCTGCAGCTCTAAAAGATATATCACTAGAAAGACCTTCTTCGAAAACGGCATTTTTTAATAATACCTTGACGTCTATTATGGGAAAACCCTTTAAAACACCGCTTTCGAGTCTCTGTCTTAATGTCTCCAAAATAAGAGCTTCATAACCCTCTGGCAGACATTCAGGTTCCAGCTTACTGACCACACAATTGGTATCCCCCCTTTCTCTGGGAGAGACTTGGATAACTAAAGTGGCTGTCTGACGTCCGCCGCCTATTTCCCTGTCAAATCGTTCTTCTATCGTAACGGACTTCTGAATAGTCTCCCGATAGACCACTTGAGGTTTGCCCACCGTTACACAGGCATTAAACTCTCTAAGCAGCCTGTGGACCAGGATTTCCAGATGTAGCTCTCCCATACCGGAAATAATTGTCTGGCCGGTCTCTTCATCGAATCTGACCTTGAAAGTAGGATCTTCCTCAGACAACTTATTAAGAGCCAAATCTATTTTTTCTTGATGTCCTATAGTCTTGGGCTCTACAGCGACAGAGATCACAGGCTGGTATGTCTCAATGGGCTCAAGGAGTATAGGGTGTTTATGATCACAAAGCGTATCTCCCGTTGAAGTATGCTTAAGACCCATAACAGCCACTATATTACCTGCTTCGGCCTCTTTGATCCTTTCTCTCTTGTTGGCGTGCATCTGCAAGATCCTGGCGGCCTTTTCCTTATGCTTTTTTCCAGGGTTCCATACCTCGTCCCCCGCCGTTAATTTTCCGGCATAGACACGAACATAGGTCATCTTCCGCCCTTGGTCCATCTGGACTTTAAAAGCGAGAGCAGCAAGCGGAGCATTATCTTGGCTAAGACGTTTTTCAGCAGTGTCTGTAACAGGATTTATGCCTTCTACCGGCGGCACATCCAGAGGACTTGGCAGATATCTGATTATGCCGTCCAGTAAAAGCTGTACTCCCTTATTTTTAAGTGCAGAACCGCAATAAACGGGAACACACTGGAGCCCAATGCACGCCCGCCTGATGGCCTCGTGTAATTCCTTGTCACTTATGGTCTCCTCATCCAGGTACTTTTCCATTATGCCGTCATCTACTTCGGAAAGGGCCTCAAGCAGATTTTCCCTGGCCTTAGACACCTCTTGCCGACAATCTTCCGGTATGGGACTTTCTTTAAACTCGATTCCCTGAGTTGCTTCGTCCCATACAACCATTTTTTCTTTAATGAGATCGAATACACCTTGAAAAGAATCCTCAGAACCAACAGGCAGTGTCAAGATAAGTGGATAGACTCCCAACCGTTCTTTCATCTGTTCAACAGCGCCCAGAAAGTCGGCTCCAAGCCGATCCATTTTATTGATAAAAGCAATTTTTGGGACTTTGTATTTGTCTGCCTGGTGCCACACAGTCTCTGACTGGGGTTCAACTCCTCCAACTGCACAGAAAACCCCAACTACACCGTCTAGTACTCTCAAGGACCTCTCTACCTCTATTGTAAAATCCACATGGCCCGGAGTATCGATTATATGAATTTCTTTCCCCAACCAATAAGAGGTTGTAACTGCGGAGGTAATTGTAATCCCCCTCTCCTGTTCTTCGGGCATCCAATCCATGGTAGCCTGGCCGTCATGGACTTCGCCCATCTTATGAGTTTTGCCCGTATAAAACAGAATACGCTCAGTTAGAGTGGTCTTTCCCGCATCTATATGGGCAATTATTCCTATATTGCGGATTTGTTTTATTCGATTTTCACGGGTCATATTCTAAATTGCTCAAACTTCTCACAACTATACGGTTAAGAAACTATTCAAAATCAATCGCGAAAACATGAAACAAAAACCTGAAAGTCAAGTTGGCGCGTCCAAGCGAAGACTTACCTTTCTTGTTTTCAATCCTTCGCGCTTTCGTGATAATTTTTTTGCTTCCCTTGGGATGTACTCGTTGACAAAACGTATCGGCTCTATTTAACAAAAAGTCTACAAATACACAATAACTTAAAGGCCGTGGAAATTTGTTGGGGGGAATCTGCCGAATGCCCAGCCTTATTGAGACCTAAATTGAGCGATTAGCCTTTAGCGGTTAGTTTAATAATTACATGATGTTTTGCTATTACAAACTTTCACCCGTTGGGTGTTATTTCTAATTAACGTATAATGCCTTGATTTTTCTAAGCTAAACGCTAATGACTAACAGCTAATCGCTCAATTTAGGTTTAATGCACCAACAATCTAATGATGTGGGACCTTAAGATCCAGCATCTTATAACCTTTTGGTATCTCAAACAAATCCTTGCTCAGTGCCTTTCCCTCGATGGTCTTTAAGGTAGTTGTGCTCGTTATGCCCATAACTTTCATCACTGTTTGGACCGGAAAACCATCCCACTTACCTGCCATACCTAATTTCCTCAACATCGGATTTTTTTCAAACATCTTTTCCATCTTTTTGCCAAAGGCAGTATATTCTTTATATCCCTTCACATCCTTTGAAATCCAAAATTCGTTGTTGCTGCCCATCATGGTCATATTGTACTTTTTGCACATATAGCCGACAATTTTCTTTGTTTCATTCGTAGGGGTTACCTTCATTTCTTCCGCCATCCCCTTTCCGGATTCATTGTCCAGGAAAGTCGTCATATTAATCTTTGTATAGGTTTTGTCTTTGACGTTAATATGATACATCGTCATAGTATCATGTTTAATGATCATTATACTATCATTTGTATCTGTACGGTAAGCGTATGGAGTAAGATAATGCTTAATTGTCTCGGTCTTGTTGAACTGATCGATCATTTGTTTAGGCAAATTACTGGGAAAACCAGCAGGTACCCCTCCGCTGACCATCTCGGACTCCCAGTAAAGATCGCCATAAGCCGACGTTGATATGGTAAAAAAAATCAATAACGCTAATGGTAAATACGCAATCCGTTTCCATTCTTTCATCTGTTCCTCCTTTCATGTTTGCACTCAGTTTCCCAACCTGGTCTAGCTTGTCTTACTTTTTCATAATTAGTTATACAGCTTTCTTTTACCTCTATGCACTATCCATCTTACAGATTTTAATAATCCTGTCTGCGACTTGCTCTGGAGTTAATTCGTCTGTATCAATTTCATATTTAGCGGCGCTTTTGTATTTTGGAATCCTTCGCTCTAAGACTTCTGTCACCTCTTCAGTGAAAGTTTTTCCAGCGGTCAAGGCAGGCCTTTCAGTATCTCCATGAATTCGCGAAACGATCTCATCAACTGAGGCCTTCAACCAAAATATGCGGGAGTTTATTTTTAGTGCCTCAATATTTTTAGGCCTTTCAATAACCCCGCCACCGGTATCAATCACAACATTATCAAACCCTGACACTTCCCGGGCCTCTTCAGACTCTATATCTCTAAATTTCTCCCAACCATATTTTTCCACAATTTCCGGAATTGACATTCCTGCCCTTTTAACTATTTCCGTATCCATACCGATACACTGCATCCGGAGGCGCGCGGCGAGGAGTTCTCCCACCACACTTTTTCCGGTTCCACGATAACCTATTAATACTATATTCATGACCCCAATCGCTCCATTACTACCCGGCGCATGACCTCTACAGGTGCATCAACACCTGTAAAACGCTCAAATTGCAAGACTGCCTGGTTAATAAACATATCGACTCCGGAAATTACTTTAAGACCGCGAGACTTTGCCTCGGCAAGGAGTTTGGTTTCAAGGGGAGTATATACAACATCAAAGATAACCTGCTCAGGTCGAAAAAATTCGGCTGGAATCAGGGAAGCATCTTCGTTTGGATGCATGCCGACAGGCGTACAGTGGATAATTATATCAGCATTCTCCATCGATCCGGCAAGAGAGTTCTCAGTCAGCAACTCAGATTTGATAAAAGCATCCGTGCCGGCCCTTAAATCAGCCGTCAATTGCTGAAGCATAATTTCGTTAACGTCCAAAATTGACAGTTCCCCCAGCTTGGCATTCCGGGCGAGGGTAAAGGAAATCGCCCGCGCCGCACCGCCTGAGCCCAACATTAAGATTTTTTGCCTGTCAATATCTACTCCCGCATCAATAATGGCCTTTAACGCACCCAGCCCATCCGTGCCAAACCCAAGCAATTTGCCATGTTCATTAATAACCGTATTAATTGAACCGATTGAACGATCTACCGCTGCTATTTCGTCTACATATTTCATTATTTCTATTTTATGCGGAATAGTGACGCTCATGCCTCGGAAGTTATTTAACGCCCGCATACCTGCTAATGCGTTTTTTACGTCCTCGACCCGGCAGGCCACATAAACAAAATCCAGGTCCAGTTCCACGAAAGCGGCATTGTGAATTGCCGGAGAAAGACTGTGCTTAATCGGATTACCAATAACAGCGCAAATTTGGGTGCTGGGGCTGATCGATCTAATATCTTTCATCAAAACCTCCGTAGGGATATTTGTAACTGTTCACAGGTTCAAAGTTCAGCATTCAGGATTACCTTTCTTTCGTTAATCTTGCAAGTTAGGAGACAAGTAAAAAGAAGTTATACAGATTGTGCCGTAATTTTGTTTGTTTTCAAGGCGCGTTAAGGCGCGCACAAGGAGTTATGTAAGCCTCGACGCAACACAGAAAAGAAGCAAAATGACAAGCAAAATGTATGAGTTATTTTTACTTGACGACTCAGCTCTCGGACCAACTGGAATGTCTGGCTGTGCGCCGCACGCAGGTAGGCCTCAATATCCTAAAAGGGCGACAGCTTTGAGACTGAGTGAAGACATCGCGAGGGAATCCAGATATAGGGGACCAGGCATATCCAGCCTGGCTTTTCTTGGCATGATTCAAGTCTTTCGTATATAACCTCTGCATCCATATCAAAATAGGGGGGAGGTTGTTCAGGCACTAACCATAAATTTGTTTGATTTTTTCAAAATAAACTTTCCTTCATTTAATCTTTCTCAGTTAAGCTAGTGTCATGTCAAGTGAGAAGTGACGTAAGATTGCGAAGTAATTTTACCCGTCTGCAAGGCACGACTGAGGGAGCATAGCAGTGCTATGTAACTGAAGGAGTAACGCAGTCAGGCAGGTAAAAGGACAAGTAAGATGCGTCAGTTGTTGCTTGACAGGACACTA